>NZ_LFZQ01000001.1:0-285979 GCF_001990725.1 Acinetobacter genomosp. 33YU
GGAAGAAAAGCGGAAAGTTAACTCCTAATCCTTTAGAGATTAAATTTAATTCAATTTATAAAGAAATAAAGCTATTCTGAAACTATTCACCTTATTATAAATTTAATATGCAATGGATCTTAGTTAAAACTTTTTCGTTTCCGTATGAGGCACAAATTGCAAAAACTCAATTAGAGGCTTTTGGAATCCCTGCTCGTATTGAAAATGAACATACAATTAATATGGACTGGTTTTATTCAAATGCTTAATGAGAAATGAATAAGAGCTAACTTTAAAATTAAGAAAGCTCTTCTAAATGTATTATTTTAACTGTCTACGTGCATGTTTTAGAGCAGTGCGCAGACCCTCTTCGAGAGTGGGATGATAAAAAGGTTTTTCTAAAATGTCATTTAAAGTTAATTCTTCACCAATGATCCAGCTTAATAGATGAGCCATATGTTCTGTTGCTTCTGTAAATAACTCGGCGCCAAGTAGTTTTTGAGTTTCTCGTTCTATATAAACTTCAATAGCACCTTTATTTTTTCCGAGAACAATAGCTCTTCCTTGTCTTTCATAAGAAACTTCGCCCGTAACAAACTCTACTCCATTATCTTTTAGCTGCTTATAACTTTGCCCTACAATTGCCATTTCTGGATGACTGAATACTATTCCTAATGGAGTGAGGGTCTTAACTGGATTAACTTGTGGATAATTCAAACAGTTATAAACAACTTTTTTCCCTTCATGCGCTGCTTCATGTTGTAAGGGTGTTGAAGTATAAGCATCTCCTACAATAAAAATTGGATACTTATCTAACTGTTTTGTCTTTGCATCTATGGGTAACAACTTAATATCAATAAAAGATTTATCAATATTATCTAGCTTTAGGGTATCAAGTAGGCTTGAACGACCTGTTGCAGATAAAACATAGTCAGTTTTAATTGAATATTCTTTTTCGTCAACTTTATAATTTAATATAACACCACCAGAAGTAGACTTTACTTCGGTCGGTAATGTCTCAAATAAAATCTTTAATTCTTTCCCTAGTTCTTCTTGAGCAAGTTGCTGTAATTTAGAGCTAGTAAATATTCCAATTCTTTTACTACGAGCAAATATAGTTGTTTCTACACCCAAGCGATGCATGGCTTGGGCAATCTCTAGGGCAATTACTCCACTTCCAATAACGGCAATAGATTTAGGTAGAGTGTCTAATTCAAATATTTGGTCTGTAGTAATAAGGCGATCACCTAATTCTTGTTTCCATTTTTGATCATAATTAGGAGTGGAACCAACCGCCAGAATAAAGCTTTTTGATTGGTATTGTTTACCATTCACTTCAATAGTTTTTGAATCAATGAAACGTGCTTTACCTGAAATTCTATGTTCAGTCGGCCATTGTTCTATATCTTTTAGGGTAGCTTTTGTAAAACGGTTACGTAGAGTTTGTACATGTTGCATAACTTGGTCAGTATTGATATCTACTGAAGCACTCAATCCAACTTCTTGAGCATTTTGTATGTCATACATACGATTTGCTGTAGAGATTAAAACTTTACTTGGCATACACCCTACACGTGCGCAAGTGGTATCCCATGGCCCATCATTTATAATTAAAATATTGTTTGTGTATTTCACTGCTTCTTTATAAGCGCTAATACCGGCCGTACCTGCACCAATGATAATAATATCGAACATTATAAATCCCAATATTTATGAATTTTGCATTTAATAATTTACATAATAAAACACAATGTAATTTATGTTTACAGAGTGTGGCGAATATGATTACACTAATAATATAAATAATTAAAAAATCTTATACCTTTAGGAAAGATTGGGGAAATGAAAAGTATGTATAAAAAACAACTTACCTTGAAGTTGTCGGCTATTGCTGTATCAATTATGTTAGCAAGTTGTGGTGGGGGTGGTGGCGATGGCTATTATCAGAATGGTTCATCAAATAGCAGTAACTCCTCATCTGGAAGTGATAATAGCGGATCGCAGCAAGTAGCAAATGCTACAGCTTTAAAGATAGAACTAGATAAACTATCAGTTGCGGCAACGAATGATACTTTAACTGTGACCGTTAGAGCTTTAGATGCAAATAAAGGTGGCATTGCTGGCGCTAAAGTTACTTTGAACATAGATGATCCAACAAATAATGTAATTATAGAAGGAACATCGGTCCAAACTACAGATGCCGCAGGTAACGCTGTATACATTATAAAAACACCAAAAACATCGAGCTCAATAAATGATTTGGTGAAAAATGGTTTTAAATTAACAGCATCTACGAATAATGGTAGCCTTACTCAAGAGCAAACTGTAACTGTAACGGGTAGTAATAGTACTGCTGAAGCTGATACTACGAGTATTGTATTGTTTGATGCTACAAAAACCTCTCTAAATGTTAGAGGTGATCAAACAACTGTTACATTAACAGCTGTAGATGCAAATGGTGCAACTTTAGCAAACCAAGCGATCACCCTTAAGGTCACAAATTCAGTTTCAAATGGAGTTAGATTTACACCAAATGCGACTCGAACTGATGCAAATGGTCAGATCAGTTATACTTTATCTTTTAATGAAAATCAAAGATCTTCATTATATAGTGCTGCACAATTTGTGGCAGATGATCTTGTTTTAGAAGCTAATTTTGGTCAATCAACAAAAGTTTATACGTATAAACTCGATGTTGTTAATTCTGATGTACCGGTAGCAGTAGGTGCTATTTCTGTAGCATACAATCCGACAACAATGGAAGACTCGAGTGATGGAGTTTACTACTATAAAAATATCTCAGTACAAGTAACTGATGTTGACGGTAAGCCAATACCAAATCAAGATGTAACAATGGGCGTTAATGCACTTGCTTATTATAAGGGGCAATTTGCTTTTGTTGACACATCTACTCCTGCAGATGGTAAGCCAGATGAATATTTACCAGTTTCTAGAGTTGCTTGTACGTCACCAGTTCAAGCTGTAAATGTTAACGGTGAGGTTATTAATCAATTAAAGCCGCTTAAAGAAAATTCTACAGTCCAAGTTGTATCTTATATTAATAGTGCAGGTACTGCTGCAACTAATAATAAATACACAACAGATGGAAATGGTCGTTTTGATCTTAAGATTCAATACCCTAAAATTTATGCATCTTGGTTAACTGTTCAGTTAACTGCTAAATCTACAGTTTCGGGAAGTTTGCTTAAAGGATCTACATCTTTGACTTTAGGTTATTTAAATAAAGATGTTACTGTAAGTGATCTTATTGCTCCGAATATATTAAGCCCATATGGAACAGATCTAAACTGTTCAAATGGTAATTAATATAAAAAGAAGCAGCATTTAAGCTGCTTCTTTTTTAAAGGTGTGTACCCATACTTACACCGACTGTAGGTCGAACTTGCATAGATGAGCATGCACTAAGAATGAGACAACTTACCAGTAAGAATATAAGTTTATTCATAATAAAACTGAAAAATTTAAAGTGATTTGAATATTTTAGTTGAAAGGTAGTGATATATCTGTTGAATTGATGCAGTTATATATATTCTTTTATTAAAAAAAGGCTCTATTTTTACTCGAAAATAGAGCCTTTAATAATTGTATTCAAAGAATTAATCGTCTAACAAATCCATTTGTTTGGCTAATTGATAAAGATTGTTTGAACGGTTTCCTGTACGGCAGAACATAAGTACAGGTTTTGGAAGTTCATTATAGTGATTTGCAAAAGTACGGACATCAAGCTCAGTAATTTGACCTGCAACTACAGGTTGGTAAACGTAATCTAGACCTGCTTGACGTGCTGCTTCTTCAATTTGAGCACTTGTTGGTTGCTCTGGACCGCCTTCCATGTCAGGACGGTTATTTATAATAGATTTAAATCCTTTTTCTACAACTTGCTCCACATGTTCTGGACCAATTTGACCTGCGAAACCAACATTATCTGACATTTCGTCACTCCAAAATTTAATAAAACCTCTTATGCTGTATCATAGCATTAAGCTTAACCTGAGATACAAGACACTAAAACGTTGTTCCTACATAGATAAAAATTATGTAAAAGAACAGCTATAGATTTTTAAAAGGCGATCAGGATGTTTTTTGTAAATTCATTACTTCGACCATAATGCCACGGAGCACATATGCACGCTTATACGGTTGAGCCTTTATATGTTCCATGTGATCAGGAAATGATCGCAGCTGACTTTTATATTCCAAAAACAAATAATAAATCCGCGGTAATTATCATGGCACATGGTTTTGCCGGATTACGTCAATTCAAGCTTATCCAATATGCCCAGCGTTTTGCTCAGGCAGGCTATGCCGTTATTTTATTTGATTATCGATATTGGGGAGGGAGTACAGGTAAGCCAAGAGAGATGATTTCTATCAATTCTCAACTTGAAGACTGGAAGACCATTATTCAATACGCGTCTACCTGTAAATTAATAGATAATCGAAGAATTGTTTTGTGGGGCACATCTTTAAGTGGAGGATATGCTTTAAGTCTAGCTTCTGAACTGAAAAATATTCAGGCCATTATGGTACAAATTCCATATGTAGATGGTGCAGAAACTGCAAAACTATATCCCTTACAGCGTTACCCACAAGCTTTGAAGCTATCGAGCCAAGATTATATGGGTTCAAAAATGGGTCTTAATCCAAAGAGATTACCTGTTGTTGATCAACTTAAATTATGTTTTATGCCAACAGCAGATAGTTACTATGGGTATTTGTCGATTGTAAATCCAGATTATTATTGGAGTGGCGAAGTACCAGCACGTGTCTTTTTTAATTTGATGCGTTACCGTCCAATTCAACTCGTACGTCAGATTAATATTCCCGTTTTATTTATTGCTGCTCAGCATGATTCTTTGATCCCGATTGAGTCGAGTCGTGAAGCTGCGACTAATATTGCACCTTTTGTGAGTTATCATGAATGGGATATGAAACATTTTGATATTTATCATGGCTCATGGTTTGAAAAAGCAGTGACGACCCAATTAGAATTTTTACATCAGCATATAGGAGTGATGTAAATGATTATTGTATGTGCATCGTGTGGTGCAAAAAATAGAGTGCCAGAGGAAAAACTTAGCGCGCAACCGAGTTGTGGCCAATGCCATCAGCCATTACTTCCGCTTGCACCGATTGAGTTAAATGAACAAAACTTTAGTAACTACATCACAAATAGTGATCTGCCTATTTTGATAGATTTATGGGCAGAATGGTGTGGACCTTGTAAAATGATGGCGCCACATTTTGCACAAGTTGCAAAACAGAATCCACGTGTCATTTTTGCCAAGATTAATACCGAAGAGTCTCCTCGCTTAAGCCAAGCATTTAATGTGAGAAGTATTCCTACCCTTGTATTAATGAATAAAACCACAGAGGTTGCTCGAATGAGCGGTGCATTACGCGCGCCTGAATTGCAACAGTGGTTAGATCAACAACTTCAAACAAATTTCGGGAGCTAAGGTGTCAGAAGCTTATACCAAACCAGAAGGAATTTTATCCTTACAAACGATTGCCATGCCAGCAGATACAAACTGGAGTGGTGATGTGTTTGGTGGGTGGATCGTGTCACAAATGGACTTGGCTGGAGCAATTCACGCGGAACGCTTTAGTCGTGGACGTTGTGCTACGATTTCCATTAATCAGATGACCTTTTTGGTTCCGGTAAAAGTAGGCTTTGTGATTAGCTGCTATACCAAAATCTTAAAAGTGGGTAATACCTCTATTCAAATGCAAATTGAAGTTTGGGATAGTCATGATGATTCTCGTGCTCCAATTCGTATTACCGAAGGGGTCTTCACTTTTGTCGCTGTTGATGTAAAAGGTAACAAGCGCCAAATTCCAGAAGAGGCGAAACAAAAGTTTTTAGAAACTCAATAAAACGTATTATAAAGCCTGAATATCAGTATTCAGGCTTTAATTTTTGTCACTAAAACATTGTATTAGAGTTTTTACTTTGCTCTGGAATGTTTTGTATCACATCCCAATGCTCTACGATTTTTCCATTTTCTACCCGGAAAATATCAACAATTGCTCTGCCTCGATCTTTTTCGTTTTCAGTAGAATGGACATGTAAAACAACCAAGTTGCCTTCTGCGATTGCACGCTTAATTTCATTTTTTGCTTGTGGATTTTTCTGGAATTTCTCAGTAAAGAAATTAACGAATGGTGCTTTCCCATCAGGAACATTAGGGTTATGTTGTATATATTCATGACCAATATAACGGTCGGCATATTCTTTAACTTGATGTTTTAAAAAGACACCTTCATAGAAATCGGTTACGATTTTTTTATTCTGGGCGCTTATTTTATCTGCTGCTTCAGTTTTAGTTTGAATAATTTTACTGGTTTTGTTTGTAGGTTCGGCAGCTTGAGTAGCCACTGCTGTAAATATAAAACTGGTAAATAACGAGGATAGAATCAGTGTTCTTTTCATTGTGACCTCAAGATATAAATTTGTAGTTTTATATCTTGAGGTAAATAACAATCTAAAAATATTTTAAATTAGTTATCATTTCTTACGTTTAGGTAACCATGCCCAGAGCATTTGGCATTGGATTGGTTCGTTGCCTGCATCATCAATGACAGTAACAGGAATGACAAGTTCGCCTTTTTCATGATCAGCAATATATTTTTGCTGTTCGATAGAGAGCGTAGCCGTTGCTGTTAAACCACCTTCAACCACTTTTAAATAATCAACATGTAATGATTTGATTAATAAAATACGGTTATCAGGAATATGTAAACCCGTTAAAAAACCTGTTGCAGTCTCTGCTAAAAGTGCCATTGCAGCAGCATGAACACCTTTAATATGGTTCTGCATGTTTTTCTGGTTTTCTAAGCGAACAGTCACATGGTTTACATCTACTTCTAGATAGCGAATATTGGCTGTACCCACCATTGGCACAATACGGCCAAATGCCTTGCTCCAAAGCGTACTTCGAACACCTTTAGGAAATTTTGAAGTTGCTTTTACCAGTTTTAATAGTCGATTGGATTGAGACATGGGATTACCTTAACTTTGAATGTCACTAAAAGATATTAATCTTTAAAGTTATTAAACTGTAATGGCACACCAAATTGTTGTTCACGTAAAAAAGTCATGACTTGTTGTAAAGTGTCACGTTTTTTATCGGTTACACGGATTTTGTCGCCTTGAATAGAAGATTGCACTTTAACGCCGCTTTCTTTAATGGCTTTATTAATTTTTTTTGCTGTATCAGAGTCAAGGCCATCTTTAAGTTTAATGACTTGTACAAAATTTTTACCTGAAGCAGCAGCTTTTTGCGGATCTAGTGCTTGCACATCAATTTTACGTTTATAAAAATGGTTTTCTAACATGTTATAAACTTGTTCACACTGGAAATCGCTTTCAGTGCTGATTTTAATCTCTTTATTTTTTTCGTTTAGTTCGATAGAAACATCGTGACCACGGAAGTCAAAGCGTGTTGCAATCTCTTTTTGTGTGTTTTGAACGGCATGATTAACTTCAAATAACTCTAATTCAGAAACAATATCGAAAGAAGGCATGGTTTAGACCTTTACAAAGTGAAAGAATATTTGAGATGCTAAGAGGGTTTTCTTCATTTGCCAAGTGTTGTTTACATCAAAGGAGTGCACAATGATCCGTAAACAAGAAATTACAACATTTGAGTTCCCAGAAAATGCTGTTATCTGGGATGTCCGTGATTCAAGTGCTTATGCAGAAGGGCATGTTAAAGGTGCGATAAGTCGCCCGATTAATGATTTAAATGCTGATATTTTGAGCCAAGTCGCTGCGGATCAGCCGATTTATATTTTATGTGGTGGTGGTAGCAAAGCTCCTCGTGCAGCTGAGAAACTAGAAGACTTAGATGCCTCGCGTGAATATGTCGTGCTGATGGGGGGGACGCGTGCAGCTCGTGATGCAGGTTTACCTCTAGAGCAGGGCGCATAAAAAAAAGCACCTTCGGGTGCTTTTTTATTGGAACTAAATTTTCTCAAGCGTACTATTGAGATTTAAAATAAGGTTTCTTTGGTTTAACTTTCTTTTGAAAGCGTCGAGTACTTAATTTCTGTAATAGACTTTCCGGGACAGGACAAGTCTCTCCTAAAATTTGGGCGACAAGTACTTCACTGCAAAGCGGTGCAAATAGAAAACCTTTTGATCCTAACCCTGCAAAAGTTGAAATACGACTTTCACTCTGCATTTTACCTATCACAGGGAAATAATCTGGGCTTTGGGCCCGAACCGCTGCTCGACCTTGCCATTGTTCTACAGGTGGCAATTGTTTTGCATAAGTAGGGAAGATGCTGTGGATTAATTCAAAGTTATGCACATGGTCGTCGCTAAGTACATCTTGATCTTCTCGGTTCGGATAGAAAGATGCCCCTAAAATGAGTTGAGATGAGTCAAGCTGCATGCAGTAGCCACCATAGCTATATGCTTCATGCAAAGGTAGAGGTGCAAATGAGTTATTAACCCAGCTCACTTGTCCACGTATTGGCTTTAAAGGCGGGTAGTTCTCAAATAAAGCGGCACTTTCTCGGGCACAGCAGACCACAACATGATCTGCCTCTGCAATAACATCATTATTAGTCTTTAATTGAACTGTATTGTCAAAAGATGTGAGTGCCGTGATATTAGCAATTTTTAATTCAATACCTGAATGCTGCAAAATTTCATCACGTAACTGGTGTGGAGAAACTGCTCCAGCCTCATTTAATACAATATGGGGATAGTCTGATTCAAGTGAGCTTGTTTGATGCGTAACAATATCAGCATGATATTGATCAGCAAGATCGAGAAGATCTTGGGCATTTTTTAATGCCATTTGCTGTATTTGAATTGGGCGAAATGCCTGAAAGTTTTTATAGAAATTCAGCGCATGTTGCCAGCTTAAAGTCATTAGATGCTCATGACTTTGTTCAATTGGGCAGAGCTTTGGGTTGAGCAATGCTAGAGGGTTGCCAGAAGCTCCTGATAAAGGCGCTGTACGCTCGAATAGGGTAACTTGGTGCCCACGCTCAGCAAAAGCCCATGCTGTGCTTAAACCAGCAATTCCTGCGCCAATAACGGCAATATGCTGCTGTTTAAAATTGAAAGTATGGTTATCTGGTTCTAGTGCTGTGTCTTCACTTAACGGTGCTTTCCACACTGCTTTAAGCATTTCACGTTTATGCCCGAAGCCGCGTGGACGTGAAATATCAATACCATGAGCTTTTAGCCCACGTTTGAGAACACCCGCTACACTAAATGAGGCAAAGGTAGTGCCATAGTCAGAAAGACGAACAATATTGTTTAAAACGTTTTGTTCCCACATGTCTGGATTGCACGAAGGTGCAAAACCATCTAGGAACCAAGCATTCACTGCTTTCGTTTTTACCATACTTGGAAAAATATCTTGCGCATCTCCTAACCATAGGTCAATGCTAAAACGTTCCTCGGGAAAACTTAAACGATGGCAGCCAGCCAGAGGTAATGGATATTGTTCAATAAGTTGTTTAGCGAGCGGTTTAAGTTCATCCCATACATTCAGAGCACGAATGAGGTCTGTTTTACTTAATGGAAATTTTTCTACACTAATTGCATGTAAATGACTGTGGTTATTGGGGCGAACCTGTTGCCAAAGTTGCCAAAGTGCAAGAATATTTAAACCAGTTCCAAAACCGGTTTCTCCTACACTAAAATATTCAAAGTCTTGTAAATTGGCTAATCTTTCTGATAGGTCATTGCCATTTAAAAATACATGTCTTGTTTCAAGTAGACCATTATCTTTAGAAAAATAGACATCACCAAATTGTTTGGAAATGGGCACCTCAATACCATCAATAGATACCCAATCCAGCTCAGCAGTTTGTATACGATTTGATTTGTTCATTCGGTTTAATAAGTCGCTCAGGTTTACCACTGACGACGACGTTTTGTATGAATATAACTAGCGATAAAGAAACCAAGGAGTACGCCACCCGCTAGAGTTACCGCACCATATAGAAACATTTGTGCGCTACGTTCGCTCTGTAAAACTTGTACCTGAACAGACAAGTTATCATTTTTAAGCTGTAACTCTTGGTTTTGTGCAAGTGCTTCAAGGTTTGCATGTTCTAGCTGTTTAAGGCGAGATGCTTGATCTTGAACTAAAGCTTTGATTTTTGCATCTTGCTGCTGCTTATTCTTTGCGATTTGTTCTGCTGTAAGCGGCTGTGTTGTGGCTGCCGTCGTGGTAGCCGCAGGTTTAGCTACAGTTGCAGAAGTAGGTGCTGGTTTGGCCGCCTGAGTTGAAGGTGCAGTTGTTGGTGTTGCTGGTGTCGCAGCAGGTTCAACTGCGCCAGCAGTTGAACAGATCAAACACAAGCCAAGAAAGCTTTTGGTTGCAAGCTGCATGCGTTTACCCTTTTGGAAATGCTTTATTAAACGGTTTGACATCAATATGGCTATAGATACCTTCTTTCAAGAATGGTTCTTCTTTTAACCATTCATCTAAAGCTTCACGGCTATCAAACTCTACGATCATGGTACTGCCATAAAAACCAGCCTGAGGGTCATTCGGATCTTTAGGCATAGCTCCAGCGGCAACAAGACGACCTTCATCATCAAGCTTTTGTAAACGTTCGATGTGTTGAGGGCGAACTGCTAAACGTTTCTCTAGAGTTCCTTCGTTATCGGTACAGCTTAGAACAAAAAAAGGCATGTCATCGTATCTCTATAATCAAACCGAAATAACATTAAGCTTCTGGTGACTTAAAATGTTTACGTAAAATAATGAACTGAATAATGATAAATGAAAACATGACGATCATGTCACCAAATGCGGTAAATTCGCCCCAATATTTTCCGCCGTGAAATAAAAACGCGAAGAAAATATGTAAACCAGACATGACGACAAACATTGCAGCCCAAGCAAAATTTAAGTTTTTCCAAGCTTTTTCACTTAGGTCTAAAATCGGGTCAAATAATCGTTTAATAAGCGGCTTACGTTCTTTACCAAACCAAGGTGAAACCAAGAAAGCACCAGCAAATACCAAGTTCAAAATTGCAGCTTTTAAACGAATATAAAAATCATCGCTTAACATGAGCGTAATACCACCAAAAATAACGGTCATAAACAATACAAACCATTGTTGTTTATCTAGACGGAATTTTTGGAAAATAAATAAGGCGCCATATACCACAAGCATTGAAATAATTAAGCCTGTTGTTGCGACAAGAATATTATTGTTATTTACACCGCCAGCGGAACCGATCAGTTTAAGCAACGGGTGATGAGCATTTGCAGGATCAACAGTTTTATATAAATAGAAGAAAATAATTAATGGAACAAAGTCCAGAAGTGCTTTCATGTTAGAGTATCTGATCAGGTTTGGTGAATGGCATAGTATAAAAGATGCAAGGCATAGATTTACATACACATAGCAATATTTCTGATGGAACTTTGTCTCCGGAATTGTTGGTGCAAGCTGCTGTGGATGTGAAGTTGAATACTTTAGCACTCACGGATCACGACACAATGGACGGCTTGCAACGTGCGAAAAATGCTGCACAAGCTTATGATTTACAAATTATTTCTGGTGTGGAAATTTCAAGCCAATGGTCTAGACCAAGTACAAAAACAAGCTATGGTGTACATATTGTGGCTTTGAACATGCAGGATGAAGCACCAATTTTGGAAGCATTAGAACAACAAAAAAGAATTAGAGCACAAAGGGCTGAAGTTATTTGTGAACTATTAAAAAAGTGTATTGGTTTTGATATTTACCAAGATGTGCTTGATAAAGTTGAAAATCAACCAGACCGTATTACCAGAACCCACATTGCCAAAACCTTGGTTGAAAAGAATGTGGTGAGTCGTCCTCAACAAGCTTTTGATCGTTTTTTAAAAGAAGGTAAGCGCGCCTTTGTAAAGTTTGAAGGATTGGGCTTAAAAGAAACAATAGAGGTCATTCATAATAGTAAGGGTTTGGCAGTTTTAGCTCATCCAACTCGTTATGATTTGTCGGCAACCAATACGCGGTATCTGATTGAGTTATTTGCCAGTTGTGGTGGAGACGCTGTGGAGTTGCCGCCTCCTGTAGATCCATTATCTACTCGCCAAATGATTGATCGTATGATTGATCAGCATCATTTGGCTGTTTCAATTGGCAGTGATTTTCATGGTGAAAATATGCCATGGATTAAATTAGGTAATACCCCTAAACCAAAAAGTGACCAGCAGGGGATTTGGGAGCGTTTTCTCTAATACAGCTCTAGAGCAAGTTGTTATCTTGAGCTTGAATTGGAGGAGGTGTTGGTTTCCCCAGCGTTCCTAAGAGTTCAATTTCGATATTACGTACCATTGCATCTAAAGGTAAATCATTACTTTGAGTACCAAAAGGCTCTTCAATTTCAGAGCTTAGGGCATCTAGACCTAAAAATGTATATGCCAAAATTCCAACCAGTAAAGGTGTAGCTAATCCAAGCAAAGAACCCAAACTAAATGGCAGCATAAAACAGAAAAAGTAAACAGTGCGGTTGAGCAAAACTGAATAGGCAAAAGGTATAGGCGTATTTGCAATACGGTCACAGCCAGTCTGTACCACACTTAAATCTGCAACATTCTTATTCATTTGAGCATAAATAATATCTGAGATTTCGCCTTCTTTAAGCGCTTGTAATAATTCCCACTGAATAAGGCTAAGCGTATATTGTGGCGCGTTATTTTGTTGATATAACTGGGTTAATGCTTGTTGACTCATGCCACTAGTTTGAATTAACTCAGTTGGGTTGGCTGTTTGGCGGCGTAAACGGTCACGTAATACATTTGCAAAAACAATAACATGGTGAATGACACGTTCGCGGCGAGCCTGAGTTAAAATACGGCAGTCACGATCAAAATGACGTGAAGTCGCGATCAGGACACCCCATAGTTTGCGCGCTTCCCACCAACGGTCATAACATGCAGTATTTTTAAAACCTAAAAAAATAGAAATGACAACGCCAATTAGGGTAAAACTAACTAAAGGAATTTCTGGAAAACGGTAGAGATTGATATATTCAACTCCACCAATGATTGACGAGATCAACATGAGTACCCCTAAAGAGGGTAGAATTTTTGGTAATATCGTCCCTCGCCAAGAGAATAAAACTTTAAAAATACCAGGCTGTTCACGAACAATCATTTTATTTTAAACGTCGCTATTTTTGTTTTTGATATTCTAAGCTTAGTGAAGCTTTGTCAATATCATTGAACGGCTATTCGGATGGGGTTGAGCAGTTGTTGTTCAGCAAATGAAAAGCTACCTTCTGGTGAGATAATAAAATGATCCAGTAAAGGTATTTCAACCAACTGACAAGCCTGCTGAAGTTGCTGTGTAAGTTTAATATCTTCAGGAGAAGGCTGAGCGGAACCAAAAGGATGGTTATGTGCTATTACCAGTTGGCAAGCATGTTGTTGTAAGGCATAACGTAAGGTTTGATTCACTGAGACTGCACAGTGCTGAATTGATCCAAAAAATAATTTTTTAAAATGCAGTTTTCTTAATTCAGCATCTAAGCAAAGTACTGCGAAGACTTCTTGTTTTTCACCTTTTAATTCATAGCGCAAATAATCCAAAACTAAATCAGAAGAGTGAAGACTAAGATTATTTTTCTGAAAGTGATGATCGAGATAACGCCGTCCAAGTTCTTTTACGGCCAGTAATTGCGAATACTTGGTGGCTCCAATACCATTAAATTGAGTCAATTCATTTAAAGATGCATCAAAAACGGCATTCAGACTTCCGAATTGTTGAATCAGTAAGCGTGCGAGTTCAACTGCTGAATGTTGACGTGAACCTGAGCGAAGAAAGATCGCAAGTAATTCAGAGTCAGAGAGGCTTTGTGGGCCTTGTTGTAATAACCGTTCTCTTGGCCGTTCTTGTTCTGGCCAATTTTTAATAGAAGTATTCATATTCCCCAGCAATATTCTGCTTAAAATTTTATTTTGTTTGCCCAATCAATCTTGGGTCTGCGCGTATTTAATGCTATTGTGAGCGCCACTGCAACAGTAAGGTATCCTGTTCGTGAGCTTTGATTTAAGTGTTATTCCTCATAAAAACATTGTTTTAGCTGTTACAGGTGGGATTGCTGCCTATAAGAGTGCCATTTTGGTCCGTCGTCTTAAAGATTATGGCTTTGACGTTCGGGTTGTGATGACACACGGAGCTCAAGCATTTATTACCCCTCTAACGTTTCAGGCTCTTTCTGGAAATCCTGTACATACCGAGCTTTTAGACCCTGAGGCTGAAGCTGGAATGGGCCATATTGAATTAGCTCGTTGGGCTGATTTGTTACTGGTTGCTCCTGCAAGCTGTGACACCTTGGCTAAGTTTGCTAATGGTTTGGCAGATGACTTACTTAGTACTTTGTTTTTAGCGACTAAAGCACCTGTGTGGGTTGCTCCAGCGATGAACCAGCAAATGTGGGCTGCAAAAGCTACACAGCGTAATTTGCAAACGCTAGTTGAAGATGGCGTGCATGTGATTATGCCGGATTCAGGTGAACAGGCTTGTGGTGATGTCGGTTTAGGCCGTATGCCAGAACCAGAAGAAATAGCCCGTCAAGTGGCTGGTTATTTCCATCAAGCCCAACGTGCGATTGCTGAAAAATTTGGTTTGTTGGCTGGTAAGCGAGTTGTGATTACTGCTGGACCAACACGTGAAGCGATTGATCCGGTTCGTTATATTTCAAACCATAGTACTGGAAAAATGGGCTTTGCTTTAGCGGCTGCTTGTTATGCGGCAGGTGCAAAAGTCACTTTAATTGCTGGTCCTGTAAGTTTAGATACACCAAATGGTGTTCAACGTGTCAATGTTGCATCTGCACGTCAAATGTTAGATGTCAGCATGAACTCACTTGAGACTGGTTGCGACATTTTTATTGCGACAGCAGCAGTAGCTGATTATCGCGTTGCGGAAGTCGCTGAGCACAAGATTAAGAAAGCAGGGGATGAGCTGAATGTTTCCCTTGTGAAAAATCCGGATATTGTGGCAACCATTGCAGCTCAGGAAAAACGTCCATTTATGGTGGGCTTTGCTGCCGAAACGCAAAATGTTGAAGAATATGCAGCAGGTAAACTGGTTGCTAAAAAACTAGACATGATTGCGTGTAACGATGTTTCTCGTGCTGATATTGGTTTTGCTTCGGATGAAAATGCGATGACTGTTTTCTTTGCTGAAAGTTACCATATGAAAAAGCGTGAGTTAGAGAAAGCATCTAAGCAAGAAATTTCTCAACAATTGGTTGAAGCTATTTCGGATGCATTACGCCGTAAATAAATTTTGAGCTTAATAAAAAACCGCGAATAAATCGCGGTTTTTTTATAGGCTTATTTAGACAATCAAGGAATTTCATCTTCAAATTCAGGTTTAACCTGAACGATGAAGTCTTGACGGTTAAGACCACGCCACAACGCAAATGCTGTACCGATATAAATCGAAGAGTAAGTACCCACAAAGACACCCACAAACATTGCAACAGAGAACCAGTGTAAGCCATCACCGCCCAAGAACATCATTGCAAGTACAACAAGCAATAAGGTCATTGAGGTATGAACTGTACGACGTAAAGTCTCAGTTAAAGCAATATCCACGATTTCACGTGGAGTCGCGCCGCGAATCTTACGGAAGTTTTCACGGATACGGTCTGAAACAACGATGTTATCGTTAAGAGAGAAGCCAATCACCGCAAGTACCGCAGCTAAAACTGTAAGGTCAAATGGCCATTGGAATAATGCAAATGCACCAATAATGATGATGATGTCATGGAATAAAGACATTACAGCACCCATCGCGAGTTTAAACTCAAAGCGAATGGTCACGTAGATCAACATTAAGATAAGCGCAAGAGCAACCGCTCCAGCCGAACGTACATAAAGCTCATTACCCACTTGACCGCCTACAGAATCCACTTTATGAACTTCGGCAGCGTTATTTGGTAATTGCACAGCTTTGGTAATCGCGTTATTAAGATCTTCAACCTTAACTTCTTGTACCGGCATACGTACGAGTAAGTCTTTATTACTACCTAGCGTTTGTACAACCGCATCTTTAAAACCAGCTTTGTCGAGAGCCTGAATAACTTCAGTCTGATTTGCTGGTTGCGCGTAGTTAAGCTCGGCAGAAACACCACCTGTAAAGTCCAAACCTAAGTTAAGACCTTTAGTCGCGATAAAGAAAATACTCGCTAAAGTAATAAGGATCGAGAAGATTGCTGCTGGTTTAGCAATCTTCATGAACGGGATGATTTTTGCATCATCCGGACGACCATATTGTTTTGAAGGCTGTTGAGTCACTTTAGTCATCATAGATCTCCTTAAATGCTCAACTTTTTCAAATTACGGCGTTTACCATAAATGAGCTGTACGATTGCACGTGTTACTGTAATTGCAGTAAACATCGAACATACAATACCAATCATTAATGTTACGGCGAAACCTTTAATTGGGCCCGTACCAATTGCAAACAGAATGAATGCAACGAGGAACGTGGTTAAGTTCGAGTCAAAAATGGTGTTATAGGCTCGATCATAACCTGCCACAATGGCCTGCTTGGGTGAGGCACCCCAGAGCATTTCCTCTCGAATACGCTCACATATCAGTACGTTGGCATCGACAGCCATACCAATGGTAATAACGATACCAGCAATACCTGGTAAGGTGAGGGAAGCCCCTATCCAAGACATCACGGTTAAAATCATTGCCAAGTTAACAACAAGCGCAAAGTTCGCAATTAAACCGAATACGCGGAAGAACACGACCATCCAGATTGCAACAAGCAAGAAACCGATTTGAGTTGAAAGTACACCTTTATCAATGTTTTCTTGACCAAGGCTTGGACCAACAACACGTTCTTCAACGAAGTACATTGGCGCAGCTAAAGCACCAGCACGAAGCATTAATGCAAGTTCAGATGCTTCTTGAGGAGAACTTAATCCAGTAATACGGAAAGTTGAACCTAAAACAGCTTGAACTGTTGCAGCATTAATGACGACAGATTCGGTATATGGCGTACGAACTTCTGTTTGAGCACCAGTTTTTGGATCTGTAACGTAAGTAATCTTTTGCTTGTTTTCGATGAACAATACCGCCATGCGTTTACCAACAGCATTACGGGTTGCATCTGACATGAGCTTACCACCAGCACTGTCGAGTGTAATATTTACTTCGGCACCGCCAGAGTCTTGGCTAAAGCCAGAACTTGCATTTTGAACACGTTCACCAGTCAAGATACGGTTACGTTGCAACAAAAGTTGACGACCGCTATCTAAAGATTGATAAGCAAAAACTTCTGTACCCGGAGGTAACGGTTGGCCGTTATATTTACCTGTATACGGGTCAATATATTGATCATTTAAGTCAGATACCAAACGGAATTCGAGGTTAGCAGTACGGCCTAAAACACGTTTAGCTTCTGCTGTATCTTGAACACCCGGTAATTCAACGACAATACGGTTGCTACCCTGACTTTGTACTAATGCTTCTGCAACACCAAGTTCGTTAATACGGTTACGTAGTGTTGTTAAGTTCTGATTGACTGCATATGCCTGAATTTCTT
Organism: Acinetobacter genomosp. 33YU; assembly: GCF_001990725.1. Taxonomy (NCBI): domain Bacteria; kingdom Pseudomonadati; phylum Pseudomonadota; class Gammaproteobacteria; order Moraxellales; family Moraxellaceae; genus Acinetobacter; species Acinetobacter genomosp. 33YU. The sequence continues at coordinate 17,545 of NZ_LFZQ01000001.1, forward strand.
GACGGCGTACATCGGTATAAGTGAGTTTTAAGGTAGAACCTGTCGTACTCGCTAATGCCTGTTGGGTATATTCATTACCATTACGGCGTAAAAAATCCATTGCTGCATCACGATCAGCATTGTCAGCAAATTGAACAGTGATCACATTATTATTTAACGCAAGGTTGTTAAATTTAATTTTGTTTTCACGGAACTGACGACGCAAATCAGTTGCAGAGGTTTCCATACGTTGGGAAATGGCTTTGTCCATATCTACTTCTAGCAAGAAGTGGACACCACCACGTAAGTCCAAACCAAGTTTCATTGGTTTAGCCCCAATTTTTTGCAACCATTCTGGTGTAGTTGGTGCAAGGTTTAGGGCAACAACATATTGATCACCTAAGTCACGACGTAATACTTCTTTTGCTTTTAACTGCGCTTCAGAAGAGCTGACACGCAAGAGAGCTGCATTATTTGTAAAAGTATTATCGTGGCTCGCAATATTTGCTGTTTTTAAAATTTGCTCTGCTTTTTGCACCACACTTTGATCAATTTGGGTGCCAGCTTTGGCACCGGAAATTTGAACTGCGGGCTCATCCGGATATAGACTAGGCAGTGCGTATAATGTACTGACTACCAGAACAACCAGAATCAGTAAATATTTCCATGCAGGGTAACGCATTCGCTTTCTTCTTAAATGAAAAAGCCGTGCTAAAGCACGACTGTTTTATGATTAAAGGTTATTTAGAGTGCCTTCAGGTAATACAGAAATTACGCTGGCACGCTGAATTTTTACTTCTACACCACGGTTAAGTTCAACAACCGCATAGTCACCTTCAAGTTTGGTTACTTTGCCCATTAAACCACCAGCAAAAACAACTTCGCTACCTACACCTAAGCTTTCGATTAAAGAACGGTGTTCTTTTGCGCGTTTTGCTTGAGGGCGCCAGATTAAGAAATAGAAGATTGCAACGAATACAACAATCATCAAAATGTTTGGCAAAAGACCCGGGCTTTGGGCTGCTGCTGGAGCTGCATGTGCAGTAGAAATGAACAAGCTCATTTTAATTTCCTAAAGTTAAAAAATATGAGTCAGATACCTGACATAATCCTAATTCGTTTTGCAATTTACCTTGTCTTGCGGTTGAGCGCAAATCTCGCTTATTCATCGACAGGGCAAGGTGGAACTTCTAATCCGCGGCGGGCATAAAAGTCCTGAACAAATTCATCAAAAGTGCCATTATCTAATGCATCACGCATACCTTCAGTTAAACGTTGGTAATAACGTAAGTTATGAATGGTACCGAGCATAGAAGCTAACATCTCTCCACATTTTTCAAGATGGAACAGATAAGCACGGGTAAAGTTCTTACATGTGTAGCAATCGCAGTGTGGGTCAAGAGGGCCTTGGTCATGGCGATATTTACTATTACGAATACGTACCAGACCATCAGTGACAAAATAATGACCATTACGTGCATTACGTGTTGGCATTACGCAGTCAAACATATCTACACCGCGGCGCACTGCTTCAACGATATCTTCAGGTTTACCTACGCCCATTAAGTAACGTGGTTTGTCCTGTGGCATTTTGTTTGGAAGATAATCTAAAACTTTGATCATCTCTTCTTTTGGTTCACCAACAGATAAACCACCAATTGCATAGCCATCGAAGCCGACTTCAAGTAAGCCATTTAAAGACTCATCACGTAAGTCTTCATACATACCGCCTTGAATAATGCCGAATAAAGCATTCTTATTTTTAAGTTCATCATGATGATGAGTTTTACAACGCTTTGCCCAGCGCAAGGAAAGCTGTAATGATTTTTGTGCTTCTTCATGTGTCGCAGGATACGGCGTACATTCATCAAAAATCATAACGATGTCAGAGTTCAATACATGCTGAATTTCCATTGAAATTTCAGGCGATAAAAATACTTTTGAACCATCGATCGGAGAGCGGAAAGTAACACCCTCTTCCTTAATTTTACGCATAGCGCCAAGACTAAATACTTGGAAGCCGCCAGAGTCAGTCAAAATTGGCTTATTCCATTTAATAAAGTCGTGCAATCCGCCGTGTTGCTTGATTACTTCAAGGCCCGGACGCAAATATAAATGGAAGGTATTACCTAAAATAATTTGTGCCTGAATATCTTCGATATCACGCGGCAACATGCCTTTGACTGTACCGTAAGTCCCCACTGGCATAAAAACAGGTGTTTCAACAACACCATGTTCTAAAGTTAAACGACCACGACGAGCACGACCCGACTGACCTAATTTTTCAAACTTCATCTAAAAATCCTGAACAATAGCAAGCAATACCGTAGGGCAGTGCAAGGGCGAAAAAACAGTTCGCTGCTAAATAAGGGCTATAACATGATGAGTTTTTAAACAGGAAGACCAATTTAAAAACACAAATAGCCCTAAAAATAAGAGGGCTATTTTCCTTGATTCTGCCAAGTAGTTCTACTACTAAATGTAGCTGGCTATAAAATAGGTCAATTTTCCGATTGAATGACCATTTTTTTATTTAGACTAAAAGTTAGGTTTGTAGTCAAAATTGTCTGTAGCCAAATTATCGCGGAAAGGACGAATTGCTTTTTTAGATAACGTCACTGTATTAATCAGATTATTTGGGAACACTTCAATCTGGTTGTTAAATACTTCGACGTTGCGGTTAAAAATGCTGATAGCAGCGCCAACATTTTCGTTTTGTTCCTGAATATCATCCATCATTTTGCTATAGAGCGTATCTGCTTTTAATTCAGGATAATTTTCAACCACGACATTTAAGCTACGGATCAGCTCTTTGCTCATTTTTTCAATCTGCTGTAATTGAGCAATATCAGTATGATCGACATTTAAACTGAGAATTTGCTGACGTAAAGCAGTCACTTTTTCTAAAGTCGATTTTTCAAACTGAGTATATTGATTTAGTGTGCTTTCTAGTGCTTCAAGTGTTTTTACTTTTTGGCGTTCGAAATTTGCAACCTCAGCCCAAGCGCGCTTGGTCGCGTTAAAATAACGGACTATGTTGTTACGAATGTGGATGCCCCACGCAATCAGTACGACGAAAATCCCCAAGAAAATGAATAAGCCTTTCATTTTTACTCCACTTATTTTTATTCCCTCATTGAGCCTTTTAACTTCTTATTTTTTATAAGTTGCTAGTTCGGCACTATGAGAGATTTATTTAATTAAATTAAGCATGAATTGTTGAAATTTTTCATATTGTGGCATGGTCATGGTACGTAAATGTCCACGTAATGCTGGAATATCATGAATTTCACTACGTTTGCTGGTGGTTTGAAAAAGATCTTGCTCACCGAGATAACATAATATTTGCTCTTCATGATGATAAATTAAATCACCTTTAAAATGTTGAAAAAAATCATGAAGTTTTAAAGTTAGACTTGGGCTAATTTCTTTAGCTAACTGGTGTTGGTCAGTACCGAAAATATTGAGCTCTTGGTTAATCAGAATGTCAGTACTTTGCCATTCGCTTAAGTACGGTGCAAAAAAGCGAGAACGTTGATTACTTACGGCAATACCTAAGGCTGGTATTTGAAAAATAAAAGCACCCCATAAATCTTTATGAATCTCTTTTACTATTTTTTTATCGCTGTTCTGATCTTGAAGAATAGGTAAGTTATTTACATAGTGATATTTAAATAGCAGGACTTGATGATCCGTAATGCCATCATTCCATGTCACTGAAGCAAACTCTGTAATTTCATTTGCTTCATTGCCTCGATTAAACAATGGGAAATATTGTTTTAGTCTGCTCAAGACTAAAATGGGTTGGGCTTGAATTGGAAGATAAGCTGGTAAGTGTTGAAACTGTAAGCCATAACGTAAAGCAGTCATACGCTGCTCTAAATAGTGAATGACTTCGCTTAGAGGTTTTTGCGGTTCATAGAGCAAATAGGCCAGAAAACCAGTTAAAAATGCCCATAGGAGACTTAAAATATATTGAATATGAGGATGAAAAAAGTATCCAAATAATAAAGTCGTAATACTGCAAATACCTAACAAATAAGGCAGTAAATTTACAAAACGAAGGTTATGATCTTCACGCCATGGATGTAACGCGTTTAAGAGCTCTTGATCTGTTTGTGACTTTTGCCCCGCATCCCAAAGTCGAGCAATATTACGAAAGACCTGTGTGTTTTTTTTACGTCTTATATGGAGTGCTTGTTGTACGGTATCAATTGGCATGAAATTAATGAGTTGATTATCATAAAGTGCTAACTCTAGATTATCTTTTAAATTGAAAGAGATAAATAGAAATATCAAGAGTATTTTTATTTTAATGATAGAGGCTGGGTTAAACCTAAAATTAACTTAGTAGGTTTAACCCATTTATAAATTTTAAACTTCTAGCTTATCAATCAGCATTGCATCGCCATAGCTAAAGAAACGATAGCGGCTTTTAACTGCATGTTCATAGGCAGCCAAAATGTTGTCTCGATTCGACAATGCTGAAACTAGCATGAGCAGGGTAGACTCAGGTAAATGGAAGTTAGTAATTAAACGATCTACGATACAGAATTCATAACCCGGATAGATAAAGATTTGCGTATCACCATTCCACGCTGCGATTTTTCCGCCGTGTGCTTGAGCTGCACTTTCTAAGGCACGTGTTGCGGTTGTACCGATAGCAATTACTTTATTGCCGCGCGCTTTAGTCGCCAAAATTAAATCAATGGTTTCTTGAGGAACGTCGCACCATTCACTATGCATGACATGATTGGTAATGTCATCAGTACGAACAGGCATAAATGTGCCAGCACCGACGTGTAAAGTCACAAAAGATTTTTGAACATTTTTTTGCTCTAACTTTGCTAGTAACTCTTCGTCAAAGTGCAAGCTTGCTGTTGGTGCAGCCACACTGGCAATTTTTTCTGGGTTATGGAAAACCGTTTGATAGCGTTCAGTGTCAATTTCTTCTGCTTCACGGTTAAAGTAAGGCGGAATAGGTAACTGACCATATTGCTCAAGTACAGGCAAAATTGGCTGCGAAAATTCAACGACAAATAAGTTTTCGTGACGGCCACGCACAATCACAGGAATATTATCTGCACCTACATAAAGCTCGGCACCAGCTTTAGGCGAGTTACTCGATTTGATATGACAATACGCAGTGGTGTGGTTCAACATACGCTCAACCAAAATCTCAATCGCACCGCCTGTCGAGCGTTTTCCTTTAAGTCGAGCTTTCATGACTTTGGTGTCATTCAGCACTAACAAATCACCTTCTTCAAACAGATCGATAATGTCTGTGAACATGTGATCGTGATATTGACCCTTTGAATCTAGGTGCAATAACCGTGAAGCACTACGTGATTCAAGTGGGTAACGGGCAATAAGTTCATCAGGTAATTCAAAGGAAAAGTCAGACAGTTGCATATTTGAGAAAAAACACCGCAAAAATTGGGCCTAGTATAAACTTTTTCGCTTTTTTATGGCTGTGCTTATAGTCTAAATCATGAAAAATGTTTAAGTGATCTAAAAGTGAACGATAATATTCACTTAGGGTTTGACAAGTTTTACAAACGCGCTAATATACGCAACACAAACATACTTCCTCTCCCGAGGTGGTGAAATTGGTAGACGCGGCGGACTCAAAATCCGCTGTCAGAGATGACGTGTCGGTTCGAGTCCGACCCTCGGGACCATATTCAGAATCGTAAGATTCTACGAAAACCCCTAAGCTAACGGCTTAGGGGTTTTTTGTTAAAATATTTTTATAAAAATTTATAATGCTTTAAATATAAAAAGACAGAAATCTAAGATTAATTATTAATAAGTGAGGTTTATGGTGAGTGAGAAATTGAAAATATTGCGATGAATGAAAGTAATATTAAAATAAGTTTTAAACTACTGATAATTTAAAGGTATAGGGCATGAGTGTTAATGCAGAGTTGGATTTAAATATAATTGTAAATAAATTGATTGGTAATACTTACGGTGTTGTTTTTCTTTGTTTAATTGGTGTTTTTATAATAATAGTTGTTTCTATTTATTTTGTAGCGAAATCAGGATTTCTTACTGAGGTTAGAGCATTTTTGGAATATAAAATTAAAAATGAAATTAATAAAATAAAAAATAAAGAAGATATTATGAATGAGCCAGCTATAAATTATATAAAAGAAGATATTCAATATCATAATAATGTTGAGAAACTTCAAAAATATTTAAATTTCAAACATCCAGATATAGATTTGCTATGTTATATTATTTCTTGTAGAAACAAAAAGGCAGCAATTCAATATTTTCAAGCTTCTTCATCTTGTCTTACTAAAGATAGAAATTTAAAAAAATATATTTTGAAGAAAGAATATAGCAATCATCGTATTAAGGTTCTTTATTGGATAGGAACAGTACAATATTTTGGTCTGATCGCAGCTTCTCTTTTTCCAACATACTGGGTTTTTTATATTTTATGGACAACCAATGAAAATATTAATAATTTGCCACCAGTATTTTTTGGATTACAATTTATATTGTCAATTGTTGCGATTGGAATAGCATTTATATTACTGGGCTTTTTCTTAAAGCCATGGAAGGCTAAACAGTTTTTAAAACTTGAAAAGGTTAAAAGTCCGAATAATAATGATATAGGTACACTTGATGATATTTTTAAAGTTAATAAAATTTTGAAATTGCATTTAGTGATTAATCGTCCAGAAGGCGATAGTTTGTCAACCTTTGAGAAAGAGGTTTTAGATAATATGGTGAAGAAAAATATTTATAAATATCAAAAGATAGTAGAATCAGGAGAAGGGGAGTTTATATCCTTGACTCAAGGTCTTATGGATGAAATAGTATTGGCTGCTAAATATGGTTACATAGAGTATAAGTCACAGAATGACCAAGGTTATACTTTTATTAAGAGTATTCATCCTTCAACCATAAATGAACCTGCCTCAAAAGTTATATAATTTTAGTAGGTAGAAAAAGAAAAATGGCGGTTAAACGCTATTTTTCTATTCAAAACTAGAAATGGATCTTATATAAACCTTAAAAATATAAAGCTTATTGATGCGAATTGAGAAATTGTTGCACCCTATCTGCAGATTCATCTTCTTGGTCATTTTTCCTTTTTCATGTAGCCAATTTGGTATTGGTCTAGCTATCTTTTATGATTATAAATAGCCGTTTGTAACTTACGATATTGATCTAGAAGTAAAACACTAGTTGTATTTTTTGAAATAGTACAGTCTATTAAGCTATTATTAATATCTCTTAATTTATCCATCTACTTTATTTGTAGTTCTCTATTTTAAAAATAGGTATATTATTAAGTACCTATTTATGCAGTTATAAAATTTAAGAAACTGCATGATAACCAGTAATTCGAGTCCGGGGGCGGGCTCGAATTTTGAGAAGCTAAGCTTGAGCTCCTAAGAAGCTTTAATTTTCTAAACTTAAGATGTACTGAGGCAAATTCAAAACAAGTTTAATAAAAGCTCAGTAATAATTGACCCTAAGTATGACTGAACATAAAAACTTTAAACCAAGTTGTACTTTTTACTAGTATTCTGAACTCGCATTTCTTACATCTTACAATTCTTCAGCTTCAAACATTTGTTGTATTTTTCTCAAGCATACCCACTTTATGTATCTGAAAACCTTTAATTGAAACTTCACATTTCTATTTTGAAAAGAACGTTGCTCTTTTTATGTACTGTGTTAAAGTTTGTATTAGATCATAATGATTATAAGTACATTTCTCGAAAGCGGTTCCGACCAACAACGACAAAATCTGTGAGGCGGGCAAATGACATTCCAGCGTTTAGAACTACATCAGATCGAGCAGTTAAGTGCTTGTAGAATATCACTATTACTTGGATTAAATGCCGAGCAGAACTATATCGAGCAATTTTTCCGATTTAGTCTTCGTCTGTTGAAGTGTCAAAAAGCCTTATTAACTTTTAATCAGGAACCTTACTTTTGGCACCGTTGCCCTGAAGGTATAACTGCAATTTCGTTTAAGCCTTCGAAACATTTGAAACAGTGCTTTGCTAAACAACAGATCATTAATCATCTGCATCCTTCCTATCAAAACTTAACCAACTATTTAAAAGAACTAAACATCGAGTGTGGTAGGGCATTGGCTGTACATCTTTTACATCCCGATAAGACTTCGATGGGCTTTGCTGTCTTTTTTGATGATGATGCAGCTACCTTTGAAGATGATGATATTCAATTGCTGCTCGATTATTGTTCTACGTTTATGCAACAGGTTGAATTGAAGTTTAACTATGAAGAATTAAACGAACTTTATGAACAACAGGTGGCAATTAATTCAAGTAAAACAAAATTTTTCTCGATTATTTCGCATGACTTACGTGCGCCGTTTCATGGGTTACTTGGTTTTTCCGAGGTACTTGCCAAAGAGCGCGAGACTTTAGATGAATCTAGTATTCAAAATATTGCAGATTATTTATATGAAACCTCGCAATCGACCTATAACTTGCTTGAAAGTTTACTGACATGGGCCATGGCAGAGGGCGGGCGTTTTGTATATCACCCAATTAACTTTAAGCTGAGACAAGTGAGTAATATTGTTTGTGATGTACTGCGTACCTTAGCGATAAAGAAAAATATTGAACTAGTGAATGATGTGCCGGAAGATTTAAAAATCTATGCCGATATTAATATGATGACTTCTGTGATTCAAAATTTGGTATCAAACGCGTTGAAATTTACCGATATTGATGGCTCAGGCAAAGTTTTTATAGAAGCTAGACAAGCTGATAAAAATATAGAAATAACAGTTCGAGATACTGGTTTGGGTATGACAGAACAACAAATCAAAAATTTGTTCCATCCACGTATTACAGCCAGCTTTAAAGGTACGGCAGGCGAGAAAGGCGCTGGTCTAGGTTTAAGCCTTTGTAAGCGTTTTATTGAAATTAACCAAGGGCAAATTAATGTTGGTTCCAAAGAGGGCGTAGGAACAACATTTAAGGTTTTACTACCTTCAGCTCAAGAAAGTCATGACGCACTGACCGAACATCATTCTTCACCAGAAGCAAAATTAGTCTAATCCCTTTTCCTACCACTACTCGAACTGCTATAACTAAAAAGAGAGTACGAGGAAAAGAGCTTTTTATATGAATGCGGAGCAGTTACAAAAAACATTGCGTGCTAGTCAGTACGCTGAACAAGTTTTAGGTTTGCATCAAGCTGTTTTAGAACAAGATTATCAAATAGATCAATTTGCTGCACCGCTCTCGACCGAACAGATTTATCAATTTGTCCAAACTACATTAAATGGAATTGCTGACGAAATATCTTGGATGCGTGTATTACGCATTTTACGTAGTCGTTTAATGTTTCGTTGGATTTGGCAGGATGCCAATCAGCTGACTGATGTTGTGACACTCACTCGTGAACTTTCTGACTTTGCTGATGCCAGTATTTGTGCAGCAAAAGACTTTGCACGTGTTGCACTTGTGGCGAAACATGGTGAACCTGTGGGCTACTCTGGCAAAGTTCAAGATTTAATTGTGGTTGCTATGGGGAAGCTTGGGGCGCAAGAGCTTAACTTATCGAGTGATATTGACCTGATTTTTGCCTTTGATGAACAAGGTGAAACCAATGGTCGTAAATGTATTGATGTACAGCAGTTCTGTATTTTATGGGGACAAAAACTTATTTATTTGCTTGAGCATATTACTGCCGATGGTTTTGTGTTTCGAGTTGATATGCGCTTACGTCCTTGGGGCGATGGCTCTGCCTTAGCGATTAGTCATGCCGCTTTAGAAAAATATTTAAGTCAGCATGGTCGTGAGTGGGAACGCTATGCGTGGATTAAAGCCCGTGTTGTGACTGGTGGCAAAGAAGGGCAAGACTTGTTAGAAATGACACGTCCTTTTGTGTTCCGTCGTTATGTTGATTACACCGCTTTTGCCGCTATGCGTGATATGAAAGCCATGATTGAGCGTGAAGTCCTGCGCCGACATATTGAAGATGATATTAAGCTCGGGGCGGGGGGGATTCGCGAAATTGAGTTTATTGTTCAGGTCTTCCAGCTTATTTACGGCGGATCTAAACGCGAGTTACAAGATCGTCAGTGCTTAGTCAGTCTAGAGCACATTGGCGAAGCAGGCTTGTTAGAAAAGCAGGCGGTATTCGAGCTTAAAGATGCTTACTTGTTTTTACGTCGTGTTGAACATGCAATTCAAGCGCTCAATGACCAGCAAACTCAGCTATTGCCAGAAGAAGTGGAGTTAAGACAACGCATTATAGATACCTTGGGCTTTGCAAGCTGGAATGAATTTATTGATGTTCTTAACGAGAAACGTCAAAAAGTTAAAGTTCAATTTAAACAACTGATTGAAGATACAAGTTCTAATGCTGCAACTGAAAATTTTGGGCAGTTAGAACAACAGCTAGATGAAGTGCTAGATGACAATGCGAAAAATTTGATTCATGAGTTTTGGCATGGACATGCACTTAAAAAACTTCCTTCAAATGCGGTGCAGCGTTTAAAAACTTTCTGGCCTCACTTGATTGAAGCGATCTTGCAGTCAGATCAACCGCAAACCGCACTGTTACGCTTAATGCCGCTCATTGAATCGGTGATGCGTCGAACCGTGTATTTGGTAATGCTGATTGAAAGTAAAGGGGCATTGCAACGCTTAGTGAAAATGGCGACGGTAAGCCCGTGGATTTGTGAAGAACTAACGCAATATCCGGTGCTGCTAGATGAGTTTTTATCGATGGATTTTGAGTTGCCAAAACGTAAGGACTTGGAAGACTCATTACGCCAGCAGTTACTTCGTATTGAAATTGATCAAGTTGAAGACCAAATGCGAGCACTTCGACTGTTTAAAAAGAGCAATGTACTCACTGTTGCGGCAAGTGATGTATTAGCTGAAAGCCCTCTTATGAAGGTATCTGATGCTTTGACAGATATTGCTGAAGTGAGTGTCAATGCAACCCTACATTTAGCTTATCAAACTGTGGCGAAGCGCCATGGTTACCCAAAGGATGTTGAAGGAAAGCGCTGCTCACTCGACTACAAAGCCTTTGCTGTTATTGGTTATGGCAAAGTGGGTGGCATTGAACTGGGCTATGGTTCTGACTTAGATCTTGTCTTTATCCATTATCTAGATGAACAAGCTGACACCGATGGAACTAAGGCTATTAGTGGCTTTGAGTTTGCCATGCGTGTTGCTCAAAAGTTTATGTCCCTCATGACCACTCAAACGCTTGATGGTCGTGTCTATGAAATTGATACACGCTTAAGACCTTCTGGTGAGGCTGGTTTATTAGTGACCAGTCTGAAAGCCTATGAACATTATCAGTTGAAAAGTGCATGGCTTTGGGAGCACCAAGCACTCGTTCGAGCACGCTCTATCGCTGGTGATGAAACGCTTTGCCAAAAATTTGAAATATTTCGCCGCGAGATATTGACTCAATCTAGAGATGAGGCTTATGTTCGTGAGGAAGTGTTGAAAATGCGTCAGAAAATGAAAGACCACCTAGGTTCGTCTTCTGAACAAAAAAAACATGGTATTTTTCATTTAAAACAGGACGCAGGTGGTATCGTAGATATCGAATTTATGGCACAGTATGCTGTACTTGCATGGAGCGGGACGAAACCCGATCTCGCCCATTATTCTGATAATGTAAGAATATTAGAAGATGCTGCTAAAGCAGACTGCTTATCCAGTGAAGATGCCACAGCATTAATTCGAGCCTATCTTAGTGAACGTGCCGAAAGCCACCGCTTAGCCCTTGCAAATCAATCCATGCAAGTCAGCGCAGCGGACTGGCGTAGTACCCGTGCGGTCGTTTGCAATTTATGGCAAAGATTAATAGACCCAACCGCCTCGGTTGAGTTGGATAGTGAATGATTTTATAACAATTTGGAGTGTTCCATGAATTTGGCTGATCGTGATGGTTTTATTTGGCAAGATGGAAAATTAATTGATTGGCGTGATGCAAAGATTCACGTTTTAACCCATACATTACACTACAGTATGGGCGTATTTGAGGGTGTTCGTGCTTATGAAACGCCTAAAGGTACTGCCATTTTCCGTCTTCAAGACCACACAAAACGTTTGTTAAATTCAGCAAAAATTTATCAAATGAAAGTGCCGTATGATCAAGCAACGCTTGAACAAGCACAAATTGATGTTGTTCGTGAAAATAAATTAGCTTCTTGCTATTTACGCCCATTAATCTGGATCGGTTCAGAGAAACTAGGTATTGCAGCAACAAATAACACCATTCATGCCGCTGTTGCCGCATGGGCGTGGGGTGCATACCTTGGTGATGAAGCGATGGCTAAAGGTATTCGCGTTAAAACTTCATCATTTACTCACCATCATCCAAACGTGACTATGTGTAAAGCAAAAGCATCTGGTAACTACACGTTATCAATTCTTGCTCACCAAGAAGTTGCACACTCTGGTTACGATGAAGCAATGCTCATGGACCCACAAGGTTATGTATGCCAAGGTTCAGGTGAAAACGTATTCTTGATTAAAGATGGCGTTTTACACACTCCAGATATCGCTGGCGGTGCACTTGACGGTATTACACGTCAAACTGTGATGACAATCGCTAGAGATCTTGGTTATCAAGTTGTTGAGCGCCGTATTACACGTGACGAATTCTATATCGCAGACGAAGCATTCTTCACAGGTACTGCTGCTGAAGTAACACCAATTCGTGAATATGATGACCGTCCAATCGGTTCGGGTACTCGTGGCCCAATTACCACTGAAATCCAAAAAACTTACTTTGATGCAGTTCAGGGTAGAAATCCGAAATATGAACACTGGTTAACTTACGTAAAATAAGTTAATCCGTTAACATAAAAAGGCGAACTTTAGTTTCGCCTTTTTATTTTTGGCTTAGGGAGCTTTTATGCATATTGTCTATGTCTCTGATGGTAAAGCAGGACATCGCTCACAGGCTTTGGGTTTATTTCAGGCGATGCAAAGACAGCAGGCAAATGCAACATTTGAAGAAGTTTCCATTCATGATTTGCCTATTTTTTCTTTAATTAATGCTTTTTTCTCTTCAAAAAAATCTTTGTTTAAACAAGTGCCCGATTTTATATTTGGAGTCGGAAGCCATACTCACTTTCGTGTCTGGTTGCTAGGCAAAATTTTCAAAAAGGCCAAGACCGTTATTTTAATGAAGCCGAATTTGCCGATTGCTTGGTTTGACTATGCCGTAATTCCCGAGCACGATGGTATTCCAGCAAATAGCCGTGTTATTGTTACTCGCGGTGCATTAAATCCAATTCGTAATGAAAACCGCCATCAAAAAGCCAGAATTTTAATTGCATTGGGTGGTTCATCTAAACGACATCAATGGAACCAAGAAAAAGTATTATTGAGTGTTCAACAAATTGTTGAGCATAATCCAAACTCTGAAATTATTTTAACGACCTCACGTCGTACCGCTGCAGAATTTATCGACATTTTAAGACAGCAAAGCTTCACCAAGTATTTACAGTTATGTCCGGTTGAGCAAACGCCTCAAGGCTGGATTTTTGAGGAAATGCAAAAAGCAGAAGCGGTCTGGGTAACAGAAGATAGTGTTTCTATGATTTATGAGGCACTTACTGCGGGTTGCCGAGTCGGTGTGATTGCAATGGATAGACTCAAACAAGACCGTATTACCAATTCGGTTGATGTGCTGCTAGAGAAAAAGTTTATAGCGAATGTATCTGACATAAACTTGCTTCCTGAAGGACAGCTCCTACAGGAAGCGGATCGGGTTGTGCATCAGCTCACTAAATGACATTGGCTATCATCATGACCTTTATCATAGTTGACCGTTTCTGATGTTGCTAAAATTTCTCTTGGATATGTTTTGAACTTTGCATTAAATAATGATCTGTCTTGAGAAATATTTTTACAGTGAATCCCTCGCATATCTAAAACTGTAGGTAATATATTAATTGAACTTATAGGATTGCTTTGTTCTTTAGAAAGAGTACTCGCCATTTCTGGATGATGTTGCTTCCAAGAGTTTGAACTCCACATAATTAAAGGGACATCAAAATTATTTTTCATGTCTAAATGCAGTGAGCTATTTTCTTTACATTCTCCAAGGTTTAATCCATGGTCAGATGTATAAATTAAGTTGGCATCTAGATTAGTTGCTTTTAATTTTTGAATGACTTCGTTGAGTAAGTAATCTGTATAAAGTACCGTATTGTCATAGGTATCTTTAAATTTATTAAATTGCGGTGGATAGCGTTTTGTAAAATCTGCATGTGAGCCGTAAAGGTGTAAAACAATGAATTTATGATGTTTTTTCTCTGCTAAAGCTCGGTCAAATGATTTGAGTAGCTCTTCATCGTAATGCGTTTCAAGTGATGCTGAATATGAATGTTGCGTCAAAAATTGGGTTTCTTGAGCAGAAGATGCATAGGCTGAGACAAGAGAATCATATTCACCATATTGAGCTTGTGCGCTAAACCAATAAGTTTTGTAGCCTGCTGCATTGAACGCATTTACAATAGAAGGACTTAAATTATCAGTTCCGTTGAGCTTTCCTGTTAGTAAGGTTGGTACAGACTTACTGGTCATATAAGAACCTGAAATCGTATTATTAAATAACCATAAATCTTTCTTATATTTTGCTAGATATGGTGTTGTATTATTTTTGGTATAGCCAAATAAACTTAAACGATCGCGTCGAGCACTTTCCCCAATAACCAATACTGTAATGGTAGGTCGAGTTTCTTTAACTTGTGTGCACTCAATTTCGTTTTGTGTGGCTATGAAGTCTTTTACACGATTTACTTCAAGGCTCGCTGCTGGTAAACCGAGCACTAAATTTAAAGGATAAGATTGTTTAAAATGACGATATACATTTAGGAAACCTTGCTGATGATCAGGTGCTTTAAGGTAGCGTTGAATTGGCGAAAAAATAAGACATAAAGCTAAAATACGTACCCATATTGGAGTGTTTAGTCTTTGATTTGGAATAAAATGATAAAAGAAAGCCAAAGGAATGATATAGGCAATAATCAAACCAATTGCTAAAGGAATATCTAGTGTCGATAAATAGACTCTACCTTCAGTTGTGGAACTTCCCAAAATTGTGAGCCATACTGAAATTTCAGTTGGGGCGTTATAGGTAATTTCGTAATAAAGTGCAAAAGGGGTTAGAAGGTAAATAGGTAAGCTAAGCCAGAAAAAACGGCGGTAGTGATAAATTAAAAAAACGAAAAAAATAAGCGGATATAAGGCTTTGAAAAAACCATCACTGGAAATAATGAGTGATGGAACAAGCAGCATAAAGCAATAAATAAAGAACCATAACTTTCCTGTTTTGAATCGAAAAATCACGCTAAGCTGTTCCAAGTGTAAAAGCGCGATATCATCCTATATTTCGCTAACAGGGTCTACATAAATTCAGGCATGATATAATATTTTAGTTCATCTCCAGAATTGATGGAATTATAGAGTTTAGAATGAAAATATTGCATATCGCAAATTTTGGCTTTAATAAACAAGGCGCACATTTTTACTGTACAGACCGTAAAATTTCTGCCGGATTAATTGAAAATGGTCATTTTGTTTATGATTTTAGCTTTCGTGATATGGCACGAATGGGGACGATTTTTAAAACAAAAAAATTGGGTGCCAATTGGGCCAATAAAGAAGTATTAAAAGTCGTCAATAATATTGAGCCTGATTTAGTACTTATTGGTCATAGTGATTTGATGAGTCCAGATGTTCTCAGACAAATTAAAGAATCTTATCCAAATACTAAAATAGCATTTTGGTATGTTGACCCGCTTTATTTAGAGAGCAAACTTGGTTTTGTCAAAGCATTCTCTCCGTATTTGGATGCTATCTTCTGTACAACTGGTGGTGAGTATCTACAGAAGTTAAAACAGCCTCATTTAAGCGTAGCTTATTTACCTAATGTTGGTCATCGTAATGTAGAAATTCTGCAACAGTTTTCAAACTCTAAGACTGACAAGACATTTATCTTCTGCGGTGTAGTCTATAAAGAACCTGAGCGTGAAAAGTTCTTAAAAGATTTGGCAGATGCTCTGCAACAAGGTCATGTAAACTATCAATATTATGGCTGTTTTGAACAACCAGGTGTTTACGGTAAAGCTTATTATAAGGTTTTGTCTGAAACAAAAATGGGACTTAATTACTCACGCCGTAATGACGTAACCTTGTATAGTTCTGACCGTATTGTACAGCTGACTGGTAATGGTTTACTCACCTTTAGCCCAAGAATTCCAGGTTTTGAGAAACTCTATACTGAGCAGGAAGTGGTTTATTTTGATGATCAGTTCGACCTAGCCAAAAAGATCCAATTCTTTGATCAAAACCCAGATCAGGCTGAAAAAATAGCGAAAGAGGGTTGGGAGAAAACACGTAAATCTTTCAATGCTAAGCGCATCACCCAGTTTATGGTTGAGGTGACATTTAAGCAGCCCCTTTCAGAAGATTATGAATGGTCACATGAGGTTTATGCATGATGTGGTTTTTGTACGTTGCGGTAGGCCTACTAGCACTTGCTGCACTGTTATATGTGCTGGGTAATTATACTTTCTGGCTTCCGTTCCGTTCGAACAAACTACCACGCATTGTGATGTTGCATCAGGTTACCCCTAAAGATGCGGCTTCTGGCATGAATATGCCTCCTGAAAAGTTTGAACAACTTTTACAGTTGTTGACGCGTAAAGGCACTACTTTTTGCTTTGTCTCTGAACTTGAACAATACCGTAATCAAAAGAATGTGGTTGCTTTAAGTTTTGATGATGGCTTTATGGATAACTATCTTTATGCCTATCCACTACTTAAAAAATATAATGCAAAGGCAACCATTTATTTGGCGACGCAAATTGAAGGTATTGAAAAGCTCACTCACGATCAAATCCACGAAATGGCCAACTCTGGTTTGATTGAGTTTGGTGCGCACACGCAGCACCATGTGAACTTGCTTAAGCTTGATGATCAAACGGCTTACAATGAGATGCTTCAATCTAAAAAAGATGTTGAAGCGTTAGTTGGAAAATGTCCGAGCTTTGCTTATCCATTTGGTCGTTTTAATGAAAAGCACCAGAAAATGGCTCAAGAGATTGGCTTTAAAAATGCTGTATCGACTCGTAAAAAAATCGAAGCTTACGAAGTAGTTAATCAATTTAATATTCCACGTGTCAGCACGCATGGTACCATGAATGCTTTACAGATGCGTATCGCCCTTGCTAAAGGACGTTATAAGTTATGAATAAAATTCCATGTAGTGTCTATATTGTTACTTTAAATTGTGGTGTTTGGTTAGAAAGAACTTTACAAAGTGTCAGTGAGTTTGATGAAGTCATT
Organism: Acinetobacter genomosp. 33YU; assembly: GCF_001990725.1. Lineage (NCBI taxonomy): Bacteria > Pseudomonadati > Pseudomonadota > Gammaproteobacteria > Moraxellales > Moraxellaceae > Acinetobacter > Acinetobacter genomosp. 33YU. Next base: position 34,863 of record NZ_LFZQ01000001.1, read on the forward strand.
ATTTTAGACTCAGGTAGTACTGATAATACTTATGAAATTGCTCAGCGTTTCGAAAATACGCAAATCTCTCATCAAGACTGGCAAGGTTATGCTGGACAAAAAAGTTTGGCTTTAGCAAAGTGCCGAAATGATTGGGTACTGAATCTAGATGGCGATGAAATCTTATCTAACGAGTTAAAACAAGAAATTGTTGAGACCATTCAGAAGAACAAGCTTGATGCTTTAATCACACCGATTAATGATGTTTTTTTAGGTGTTCCGAACAGTAAACATACTAAGAAACATGCAAAGGTGCGTTTTTTCCGTAAGTCTAAAGGGCATTATGATCTTGCCAATAAAGTCCATGAAAATGTGATCGTGGACGGTGAATCTCAGCGTGCTCAACATGAAATTTATCATTATGGCGAGTCGAGCATTTTCGTAAAAGTCGAAAAAAACAATCAATATTCGAATCTCAAAGCATTAGAGAAATATCAAAAAGGAAAGTCGCCAAGCATTGCAAAATTGGTTTTGGTAATGCCAGTGACTTTTCTAAAGTCTTACTTTATTCGCCGTAGTTTCTTAAATGGTTGGCGTGGTTTCGTAAATAGTATGATTAATGCCTTTTATGCATTTCTAAAAGAAGCCAAACTCTTTGAACACACCATGAATAAAGATAAAAAATAAGTAGGCAGGCTATGAAAATTGTTCAGGTATTGGCAACTAGTGGTGGAGTTGGTGGTTTAGAGCAGCACACTTTTAACCTTGTTAATGAGCTCGCTTTAAACCATGAGGTACATGTGATCGCACATCCTTGCTATCTAGACAAATTTAGCCAACAAGTAAATTTTCATGCTGTCAATTTTGCGCGTAGTCGTTGGAATATTTTTTTACTCTGGCAACTTAAAAATCTTATTCAACAAATCCAACCTGCTATTGTTCATGCACAAGCAGGAAAGGCGGCTGAGCTGATTGCCCGAATTAAGCCATTTTTATCTGGCCCAAAATTTGTAACGACGGTACACGGTACTAAAAAGAATAAATCTGCCTATTTAGCAGGTGATGCTGTTATTGCGGTGAGCCAAGCACTCACGCAAGACATTCCTGAGTCTAAAGCACACGTGGTTTATAACGGGGTATATCCTCAACCTGCTCTTACAACTGAAAATAAAGAAAAGCTACTTCAATCGATTCAAAAGGATTTTGCTGAGCTAGATACAAGCAAAAAAGTTGTTATGTGTATTGGACGTCTAGAGCCAGTAAAAAATATCAGTTTACTGATTGAGTCAATGCAACAGATTGATGCCAATTTATGGATTATTGGTGATGGTTCACTTAGAGCAAGTTTAGAAAAACAAGTCAGTGAATTAAACATGCAAGATCGGGTCGCTTTTCTTGGGTTTAGAACTGATGCTCGAGATCTGGTGCAATTAGCAGATATTGTTGTTTTATCATCAGATCGTGAGGGTTTTCCACTCGTTATGGTCGAAGCTTTACAGGCTGAGAAAGCAATGGCTTCAACCAAAGTGAATGGTGTGATTGAGTGGTTGCCAGAGCAATATTTAGCAGAAATTGGAGATGCACAAGGTTTGGCAAAAGCGATTAAATGTGCGCTTCAACCTGAAGCTCAACACGACTTTAGCCCTTTATATGCAAAAGCCAAGGCTGAACTGACTGTACCAGCCATGGCTGAGCAGACGCTTAACATTTATAAAGGCCTGCTGAAAACTTAATTATTTTTAGGAGTCAGGCGAATAGCATCTAGCACCACGAAGTTATCTTCGACATTAATGGTATGACAACCGTCATCTGCTTGATCCCAGTCTGGTAAAACTACTTCTAGTAATTTTTCTTCGTAAACTGTTGGGCTAAGCTGAGTAATCGCTTTTAATTCGATATTACCGCCATAACGTTTTAAAGAGTCTTGGCTTGGTCGAACCAATTGGCCTTTATAAATAAAAGGTTTACCCGCCATACGGAACTGCTGACTGCCTCGGCACACTGGGTTCATTGGGTGCTCTTGCCAGTTCGGATTTAAAATATCTTCGGTTAAGAATAGATCTAAACGGTCACCAAATTTCTTACAATCACGCCGTGTTGAAGTAAAAAGATACCATAAGCCTTCATGATAGAAAGGGGTGCTATCGACTGCTTCGATAATCTCGATCAGATTAGAATGCTTTTCCCATTTCAGTGGAAATTCAGTACATTTCCAAAGTTCAATCGTCTTGTTGGCAGAAGTCTCTGGGATCATGTACCAAGTGTCTTCTACTTTGAATATACAAGGATAAGAAAGGTGATAGTCAAGCTTTAGGATTGTCTCTGGTGGCGTATAGGTGCCATCTTTAAAGACTTCTAAAACAGAAAGAAAACCTACTGGATGTTCGTCATCAACTTCTTCAAAAAAAATGAAATGACGATCATTTTCATAAGCATAAAAGCTATCTGCAAATGTAAATTTTTTAGGGGAGTGGATCTCAAAGAGTGAATCTAGTTGCTCAAGTGTAGTAAACGGTTGTTCTAACCAGCCAAAGCGCATATACCAATGGGAGTCAAAAGTTTTCGCTTTTTTTGCTTGTTGGTACTTGTACCATTTTTTTTGGATTGAACGAATCATGACAATACAAGAAATAAAAAAGATATATTAAGTCTATTTTACATTAGATATCATATTTGCTGTTTAAAACGGGGGATTGCTTAATGAAAGTTTATGTTGTGAGTATTGAAGATGAAAAATCACAGAGATTGCAAAAATTCTTGAGTCAGTCTTTTTTTCAAGACAATGATTTTGTTTTCAGTCAAGTTGGTATTAAAGGAGTGGATCTTCCTACTAGACAATATTTTGAACAAGCTGTAAGAGGCAGAGCTAAGCCTCTTACTCCAGGAGAGCTAGGTTGTACTTTATCACACTTGAAAGCTTTAGATTTATTTTTAGCTACAGAAGATGAGTATGCGTTAATTCTTGAAGATGATGCGATTTTGCCTGAAAGCTTTAGTTATCAAAATTTAAAAAAGGAATTAATAAGATTAGCGTTACCTAAAAATATAATATTTAGTTTGGGGGGTATTCAAATGAAAGAATGTCGTAAAACTCGAGGAACCATCTTAGAGAAAAGTATTCTGGGACATAAAATATTGAAGGTTATTCCAGATTTTTATCATAGAGTTAACTATACAGTATGTTATGTAGTTGATAGAGCAATGGCTAAAACCTTAATAAATTATCATAAGCCTATGCGTAAAGCTGATGATTGGAGTTTCTTATTCGACTTTGACTCTACTGCACATATTTTTATGTCCTTTATTGTTGATCATCCGGTTATTGAAAGTGGTGAAATCAGTCAACAGTTAAGTTCCATTGAAGCTGAGCGAGCTGGACATTGTGAAATTAGAAAAAGTAAATATGGGACAGCTATCCGTAAAAATATTGCAAAACTTCTGAGCAGAACATACCCAGTTTAAAGAGAACCTGAATAACATTTATTTATATGCTATTCATATTTTTTGCTGATAAAATAACGGAGAAGATTAATTAAATCTTTAAAAGTCATGGTTTTAGCTAAAATTTTTAAAAAATTTTTATTATGAGTAATATCTTTTAATGATTCCAATTGCTCACAATAGTATATTTCAGATACATTTTCTTTATAACTTTTTATTTTATCAGGTAGCCATGAGCCATAAAAATGATGCGTAGCAAAATTTTTAGGTAAGTCTAAACAAAAATGTGAAGAAGGATATATGTGAATAGTATTAATAGAATCATTGCCAATTTGTAATGTGTTATTTAGAGGATTAATCATGTAATTTTCTTTTAATATTTCTGAGACTAAAAAAGTATTAGTATTTTCTTCAATAGAATAAAGACGATTATGATAATAATGTAAAACTCTTTTGGTTAAGCTATGATTAGGTATAGAACCCCAAACTGCTGTAAATGGTGAGCCTTTCTCTTCAAAGCCAGTAAAAGCCTGATGTTGTAAAAAGATATCAAAGTTCTCCTTTAGTTCTACATCTGTATCTAAATAAATTCCACCAAAATTATGTAAAGCGTAAGCTCTTACATAATCTGACACATAAGCATACTTTTTATGAGTATAAGCTGATAGTGTAAAAGGATGGCTTTTTATATCAAAAGACTCTTCATTCCAAAGTTTTATTTCATAATCTGGACAAAATACTCTCCATGAGTTCATATATTGAGTCAATTCCTGTGGAATTTTATTTGGGCCAAACCAACAATAATGTATAGTACGTGGAATCATATATAATATTTTGTGTATCCTGTATTTTATTTATCCGCATTTCCTTTAAGCACCATATAAATGAGTGCAACAAAAATAAGTAATGCACCTACTAGGCTACTTACGCAGAAATAAAGGATACGTTGGTTCGTTGTTAAATTGAATAATTCATGAGAAAGGATATAGCGCATAAAAAACCACTGCGCAAGAGAGAATACAATCACGACTAAAGCATGTCGACGAACTTCAGGACGCATTGCCATAATCAAATACCACGGGGAGAAAAGAGCAGTTATTATGCCACTTGCCTACTAGCATCTCAATAGAATCTGAATCGATGGCATTGTTTAGAAAAAATTAAAATATGGATGAATTATGAATTTTTATTAACATTAATAAATAGCAAAATCCCTTTTGTTTACTAATACTTTCATTACCTTGTTTATTTTGGCTTGGGGAGAATAATGCAGCCTATTGATTTCGTAATGATTTGGGTAGACTCAACTGATACTAGATGGCAGCAAGATTACGCATATTATAAATTAAAAGAAGTAAATAAACAGGTTACAGAACTCAGTGATGAGTGCCGTTATCGCGATTGGAACAATCTTCATTTCTGGTTTAGATCTGTTGAAAAATTTTGTCCGTGGGTCAGAAAAATTCATCTTGTGACATGTGGTCATTTCCCTGAATTCTTAGTCAAAAGTCATCCCAAGTTAAATTTAGTTACCCATAATCAAATTATAGAATCAAACTGTTTACCTACATTTAATTCTCATGCTATAGAAATTAATATCTATAAAATAGAAGGGCTTGCAGAGCATTTTGTATATTTCAATGATGATACTTTTATTAATAGACCCTTAGAGCCAGAATTTTTCTTTCAGAATGGACTACCTTGTGATGGTATTCGGCTACAGCCGTTGATGGTAGTAGGGGAGGAAAATTTTTTAGGCGCTGTTGCTTTGACTGATGTTGCAATTATTAATAAATATTTTGATAAGAGAAAACTATTTCGAAAAAATCCTTACGCTCTTTTTAATCATCGATATTCCATAAGCAACAATTGGGATAATTTTTTAAGTTTATATAACCGAAAATTCTCAAGCTTTTATAGCACTCATTTACCTCAGCCATTTTTGAAGTCGGTTTTTGAAGAGGTTTGGGAAAAAGAAGAAAACTATTTGAGAGAAGTATCAAGTCATCGCTTTAGACAACCTTTAGATGTTAACCAATATTTGTTTAGGCTTTGGCAGTTATGTTCTAATCGTTTTTGTCCTGTAAATATCTTTGAGCGCGGACAAAACTTTAATTTAAGATTGCAAAATCTCTCTGAAATTAATTATGTGATTAAGAATGAACAATTTCCACAAATTTGTCTAAATGATGATGAGCACGTGGTTGATTTTGAAAAATTAAAATTAGAAATTATTAAAATTTTTGAACAAAAATTTAATACAGCCTCAAGTTTTGAAAAAGAAATATCCCATTGAAACTACTTAATAAAAAACCCTGCTTAAGCAGGGTTTTTTATTTAAAATCTAAAAATTATTTAGATTCTTCAGCTTTTGGCTTTTCACGTAAACGAATGCCCAAGTCACGAAGCTGGTTAGCTTCAACTGGAGCAGGTGCTTGAGTAAGTGGACATTCAGCAGTTTTCGTTTTAGGGAATGCAATAACGTCACGAATAGAAGTCGCGCCAGTCATTAACATTACTAAACGGTCAAGACCAAATGCCAGACCACCGTGAGGAGGAGCACCGTAACGAAGTGCATTAAGCAAGAAGCTGAATTTCTCTTCCGCTTCTTCATCAGAAATACCAAGCGCTTCAAAAATCGCTTTTTGCATTTCTAATGTATAAATACGTAGAGAACCACCACCAACTTCAGTACCGTTCAATACCATGTCATAAGCAACTGAAAGTGCTTCACCTGGATTGTTCTTCACTTCTTCTACGCTTGATTTTGGTAGAGTGAATGGATGGTGAACAGAAGTCCATTTGCCATCGTCAGTTTCTTCAAACATTGGGAAGTCAACAACCCAAAGTGGAGCCCACTCACAAGTTGCAAGATTCAAGTCGTGACCAATCTTGACACGAAGTGCGCCCATTGCATCATTTACAACTTTAGCTTTATCAGCACCGAAGAATACGATATCGCCATCTTGCGCACCAACACGTTCCAACAATTCAAGTACGATTGGTTCAATGAATTTCACGATTGGAGATTGAAGACCTTCAATTCCTTTCGCGAGTTCATTAACTTTGATGTAAGCCAAACCTTTTGCACCATAGATGCCAACGAATTTGGTGTATTCATCAATTGCGCTACGTGGCAATGAAGCTGCGCCAGGAACGCGTAGGGCAACAATACGACCTTTAGGATCTTTTGCAGGGCCAGCAAATACTTTGAACTCTACTTCTTGCATTAAGTCTGCAACATCAACGAGTTTCAACGGAATACGCATATCAGGTTTATCTGATGCATAGTCACGCATTGCATCTGCGTAAGTCATACGTTGGAATTTATCGAATTTAACGCCAAGAAGTTCATCGAACATCTTCACAGTAAGGACTTCCATTAAGTCCATGATCTCATCGTCACTCATGAACGATGTTTCAACGTCGATTTGAGTAAATTCTGGCTGACGGTCAGCACGCAAGTCTTCATCACGGAAACATTTCGCGATTTGGTAGTAACGATCAATACCACCTACCATCAACAATTGTTTGAATAATTGTGGTGATTGTGGAAGTGCATAGAAACTACCATTTTGTACACGACTCGGTACTAAGTAGTCACGTGCACCTTCAGGAGTTGCACGTGTCAAAATAGGTGTTTCAACGTCTAAGAAACCATTATCTTCGAAATAGTTGCGAATAAGGTTGGTCAATTTAGAACGGAAGCGTAAACGATCCAACATTTCAGGACGACGAATATCCAAGAAACGATATTTCAAACGAATTTCTTCAGAAATATTGGTATTTTCATCATTTAAAGGGAATGGAGGTGTTTCTGAAGTGGCAAGAACTTCGATGTCTTTACCCAAAACTTCAATTTGACCACTCACCATATTGGCATTTTCAGTACCTTCATAACGGCGACGAACACGACCTGTAATTTTTAATACATATTCAGAACGTGCTTTATCTGCTGTTGCAAATGCTTCTGGAGTATCTGGGTCAATAACCACTTGAACGAGACCATCACGGTCACGCATATCAAGGAAAATAACACCGCCATGGTCACGGCGACGATGTACCCAACCGCATAATGTAACGGTTTGGTCGATTTGGGCTTCAGTTAAAGAGCCGCAGTAATGAGTTCGCATCATGATGAAGATTATCCAAACTATATTGGCTGAAAAGACGGATGCGTAAACCGCGCACCGTCAAAAAAGTAAGTTTTCGATTATGCCCTTTTGAGTGGCATGCGACAAGAACTAGATCAAAAAACAGCTATAATTTAGCTAAAAATGAGCAATTTGGCAGCAAGTTTACCTATTCATCCCATTCTTTGTTGTCTATCTAAAAACAAGAATAATAAGCATCCTAAACTAAAAGTACTTAACCAACCTTGCATGAACTCATTGATAGATCGACCTGTGAAATAATAGGTGTCGGTGTGCCAGACTTCATGAGGAATGTAACGGGCATAATCCCAAAGAGAAAATAAGCCTAAAAGTGTAGATAAAGTAAACAGGAACCAAGCAAAAATTTTAATTTTACGGCTTATTTTCCAGTGCTGTTTATATTTGTGATAGTAATGAATACTCATCCAGCCTAAAAAAGGTAGTGCTAGTGCAGAAGAACCGAGCTGAAGAAGGCGATGCAAAGGATACGGGCGGCCAAAGAAGTGAACCGTTTGGGATAAAAAATCTTGGAAGATAAACGTTCTAAAGTCAGAATGGGTGAGCCCATCCCAAATGAGATGAGTGGCAATACCGATAATGAGCGCGAATACAACTCCAATAAAAAAGTATATAAAACGTTTAATAGAGTCTAATTTCAAATCATGTTGAATGCCAAAAAAACGGTAAACCGCAGGCCTATATAAAACATACCAAATTGTGCAGAACAATAAACCTAATGCAAGGTTTGGATAGAGTAAACCTTTCCATTGATGCGTCAGCATACCTGATTGAACTGTAAATAGGCGATAAAGATCAGGTGTCATACTGCCAATCGCTAAGGCGGCAATAGGTAGTGTATTTCTGCTTAATTTGGCAATTGGTGGTGCAATAACAGCATGAGAGATTGTAAAAGGCATTGGAAACGGACGTTTCTCACATCATCAAAAACAACCAGTCTAACGAAACATACCTTGGGTTAATGTTTTTTATTGCAAAACGTTTGGAATGTTATAATATAACAGAAAAATACGGGTCATTCATTATGCAGCTCAAAACACAGCTTTTTGTTCTTTCATTATTATCATTTTCCATTCAGCAAGTGATGGCAGCGGATGATACAAATACTAAGGATGAGAAACCTGCCGAATTGGCAACAATTAAGGTTAAGGCAGAACCAGTTAACAACACGTCTTTGGCGGAAGGGGCAACAAGTATTGGTAATGCCTTAAATGGTCAGGCCGGAGTTTATGCGGCTCAATATACAGGTGGGGTGAGTCGACCAGTCATTCGTGGCCAAGATGGTACACGCGTCAAAATTGTACAAAATGGTGGCGATGTAATGGATGTTTCATCTGTATCGCCAGACCATGCTGTTACTGTCGATCCAAACTCTGCCCAAGATATTCAGATATTAAATGGTGCTGAAGCCCTACTATATGGTGCAGGTTCAGTTGGGGGATTGGTAAATGTTGTTGATGAAAAAATTCCAACAGCTATGCCAGATAAGGGTTACCAAGGTAAAGCCGGTGTTCGCTATAACTCGGGTAGTGACGAGTTGCTTTATTCGGGGCAAACAACAGTTGGTTTAGGCGACCATGTTGCGCTACGTGTTGGTGGTTTAAAGCGCGATGCGAATGACTATATCTTGCCTAAAGATTTGCAAACAGACGAGCGCCGTCAAGATAGCACTTTTGCCGATTCTAAAAATTATAATGCTGGACTGTCTTGGATTGGAGACCGTGGATTTATCGGTGCATCATTTAGTCAACGTCATGATCAATATGGCATTCCTGCTGAGAATGAGCTTTTTGGTTCATGTGAGCGTGATGGCTTGCATCTTGTGTGCGGTTCAGATGATCCAACCGATCATGGGCATGACCACGAACATGATGCTTCATGGATTAATCTCAAAGAAAAGCGTTATGACTTAAAAGGTGAGTTAAAAGATCCATTTGCAGGTTTTGCTAAAGTTGCAGCGCAAGCAAGCTATACAGATTATCAGCATGAAGAAATGCATGGTAGTGAGGTAGGAACAACTTTTAAAAGCAAAGGTGTAGACAGCCGAGTTACATTAGAAAATAATGCTTGGGCTGGTTGGACAGGGCAGATTGGCGCGCAATATACCCAACAAAAACTAAATATTGTTGGTGATGAGTCGATTATGGACCCAAGTAAAACCCAACGTTATAGTGTATTTGGTTTGCAACAAAAACAAATCAATAATGTCAATCTTGCAGTTTCTTCACGTGTTGACCACCAAACTATCGACATTGAATCAGATCAAAAGAATTACACGGGTACTGGATATTCGGTTGCTGGTACTGCAAGCTGGGAATTTGTTCCACAATACAAATTGTCCTTCACAACGTCACATCAAGAGCGTTTACCATTTGCCCAAGAGTTGTATTCAGATGGCGTACATATGGCGACCAATACCTATGAGTTGGGTAATGATGACCTGAAGAAAGAACGCTCAAATAATGTCGAGTTGGGTTTGCACTTTGATAATGACCTTTTGAAATACAATGTAAGCGTTTTCCACAACCGTTTTGATAATTTTATTTATGCCAATACCTTAGATGAGTTCCAAGGATTCCGCCTCATTGAATATAGTCAAGATGCAGCAAAATTTTATGGTGTCGATGCTGACCTAAGCTATCAAATTTCGCCTGTATATAATTTAGGATTATTTGGTGACTATGTCCGTGGCAAAATTGATAATGAAAATGCACCGCGTATTCCTGGTGGACGTTTAGGTACTAAAGTCAAAGCAGATTTTGGTGATGGTTGGGATGGTTCTGCCGAGTATTATCATGTATTTAAACAAGATGATATTGCTAATTATGAAACAAAAGGGCAGAGCTATAACATGCTGAACTTGGGCGTTGGATATAATGGTAAATATAGCAATATTGGCGATTATCGAGTGTTCTTGAATGCCAATAACTTGTTAGATAGTAAAATTTATCAGCATGAGTCTTTCCTCGCAAATGTTCCACAAGTCGGACGTAATTTTACTGTAGGTGTAAACTTTAGTTTCTAAGGCATAACACGAAACTAAACTTGAAAAATCAAGCCAAAAGACCTAATTTGAAATGATCAAGTTAGGTCTTTTTTATGCGTATTTTTCAGCGAATTCATCAAAAAATAAATTGGTCAGGGCGTCGTTATATGGCGGTATTACTTTGCGTTGTTGCTATAGCATATGTTGCATCGGCAATTTACCACACAGTAAAACCATTACCACAGGGCATTAACTTTAGTGGCAAGCTTAGACATGCCGATGTCAAATTTTTAGCAGATAAAACCTATCTGGATGCCAATGGTCAACAGAAACTTGATCAGCATATTTTCGATGAAATCTTGAAAATGATTGATGAGGCAAAGACTACTATTGTGGTCGATATGTTCTTATTCAATTCAGAGGTGGGGGATTCAAAAATAAAGCAAAGACCATTGATGCAAGAGTTAACCGATGCATTAGTGAGTAAGAAAAGACAAAACCGTCAAATTCAAATTGTACTAATTACTGACCCCATTAACTCGGTTTATGGTGGTTTAGGCCCTGAGCATTATCGTCAGTTACGTCAAGCTGGGGTTGATGTTATCGAAACGAATCTGATCCCTTTACGTGCATCTAATCCACTTTGGTCAGGGTTTTGGTATATCTGTTGTCAGAGTGTTGGAAATAACCCTGAAAAGGGCTGGTTACCTAACCCATTTGGTAATGAAAAAATTACGTTACGAAGTTATCTGAACTTATTTAATTTTAAAGCCAATCACCGTAAAACATTAGTTGTTGATACCGATGCTGGCTGGAAATCATTGGTTACGTCAGCAAATCCACACGATGGTAGTTCTAGACACTCTAATGTTGCGTTGGTGGTAACGGGAGCCACGGCTTCTGATGTTCTCCAGACAGAGGCTGCTGTTGCACAAATGTCTGGAAGTAGTTCACCCTCACTGATTTTAGGTGACTTTGAAAAAGATATAACCAAGCCTCAAGTTCAAGTGTTAACGGAAGGTGCGATCTATGAATCTGTGCTGAAATTAATTAACTCGGCTAAACCGAAAGAGCATATTGATTTAAGTATGTTTTATTTGTCTGAACGTAAGATTATTCAAGCTCTAAAAAATGCTCAAGCACGAGGTGTGATTGTTCGTGTTTTACTTGATCCAAATAAAGATGCATTTGGAAGACAAAAGAATGGTATTCCAAACCGTCAGGTTGCTTCAGAGTTACATGCTGCAGGCATTCCAATCCGTTGGTGTGACACGCATGGTGAGCAGAATCATAGCAAAATGATTGTGAAATATAACAACCAGCAAGCTGAGTTGATTGTAGGTTCTGCCAATTTCACTGCTCGTAATTTAAAAAATTACAACCTTGAAACGGATATATTGGTTATAGGCAAAGCTCAAGATCAAGTTTTTAAAGATGCTCAGGATTACTTCAATACTTCATGGTCAAACTTGCAGGGGAAACAGATGAGTGTCGATTACGCGAAGTATGCCGACGAGTCTAAAGTGAAATATTGGATTTATCGCTTTATGGAATGGTCAGGGTTATCGACTTTCTAATTCTATTTTTTATATAAACGTTGAAGTGATATGTTCACTACGGAGTCTTGCTTAGTTTGGTTCTATACTTGGAACTTATTCGTTGCCGTGATTTTGTACAGAATTGGCAAGGTGATTGGCGACATGGATGTCGCCGTTCCACTGTGTTGCAGGGAAGCAACATCAGTGGAACAAAGGTTTTTGTCACTTTTGACCTTTCAAAAGTGAGGCATTAGCCTATACAAAACATATTAGAACATCACTGTAAGTAAAGGCTGTTCCATAAGTCCGATTTAAGGCGCTGGCGGAATCAATTGATCTAAAGCCTTATCATCTAACTTTTCTATTTCACTCAAATCAGTCTTAATTTTCCATTGAGATTCATCATCTACCGGATTTGGTAAACGCGCCTCAAGCCAATCACAAACCACATCCGGATTAAACTCAGGGTGATTACACTGAATAATCCACGATAAAAAATCTTTGGCTTCACCATTCATATAAGGTGGTGGTGAAACAGGAAAGAATAATGTTGGTAGGCGTTCATTTGTCGAGAGATAATTTAAAACATGGCCGAGTTCTTGTACGGTTTGCCATGCAAGTGGGTGTTCTACATCAATACTGAACTTAAACCACCAAGCGTGTTCGCCATCTGCTCCATGCGCCATAATACGGGCTTCTTGTACACTTGGAACTTTGCAGAAAAATTGATGAAGACGTTCAAAACTGATTTCAGACACAGCAATTGACCTAGCTTGGAAAATGCTAATGGTAGCATAGATACAGATTCTTCATATTTTCTTTATAGTCATTACAAACAATATCAATCAAGCCTGTTTTATTCATGGTTTCTCCTTGACTCTCTTTTAATCTAGCTCTATATCAAGACAAAAAGGATGCACCATGAAAAAGCCAATCGTTCTTGTACTTTCAACTTTAATGTTGGGTATATCTGCTACTGCGATGGCGGATTCAAATAATCGCTGGGATAATTATCACGGCAACGATAATCGACATTATGATCAACGTTACGACCATCGCGATGAACATAGAGGACCGGGTTGGGTCAAAGCAAACCGTGGTGGTGAATATGTCGTAGTCAAGCGAGGGGAGCGTATTCCTGTAGAATACCGTGATCACCGTTACTTTGTTTCAGACTGGCGCGCACATCGTTTATATGAGCCACCACGTGGGTATCACTGGGTGAAAACGCCGAATCAATATTTATTAGTTGATTCACATCACCAAGTTTATCGTGTGCGTTAAGTGTAAAATATAGAATATTAAAAAGGCCTCAGTATCGAGGCCTTTTTTTATGCTAATTCATCATCTTGTGGCTGAGGAGTTTTGAGTGAGACTGGGGTCTTTGAATGCTTTTCTTTCATGACCGATGGATAATTCCATGAAGCAAAACGAACTACTAAAATTGAAATCGCTAAAATTAAAATTGAACCAGTAATAATGACTTGATCGATATCCGCTTTATGGTCATGTTGAATATCGGAAATGAGTAGGCGGGTTAAGGCTGTAATTGCGACATAAATAAGAAAGCGTACAGGCATGTGATTGGTTTTAAAGTAAATTCCAACCATTGCGCCAAGTTCTAGGTAGATAAATAATAGTAAAATATCATCAATTGATGCATATTTTTTGATAGTTAAAATTTCAAAAACAGTATGTGCCGCTGACCATGCCACCATACAGCCGATAATGAATAAAGCCAAATAATGAAAAGCTTCAACAGCATAGTGTCCAAATCGGTCGAGTGTTCTTTCAAACTTTTTAGGATCAGGCATAGTAAAATCTTTTTTGATATGTGTATGCCTAGAAAATAAACAAATTTTATGCCAATAGAAATAGTAAATACAAAATAAAAAACGCCTGAGTAATCAGGCGTTTTTTATGAAAAATTTAATTATGCTTGGTTGGTAAAGTAATCTTCACTAAAGCCCATAATTAAGTCAGCACCCGCTTTAATTTTAGCAATACGTGCATCAATATCTGGCAAGATACGTTCAACAAAGTATTGAGCTAAAGCAAGTTTGTTTTGGTAGAAATCACCAGACTTATCTTTAGCTGCAGCAGAAATTTTTGCAAACATATAAGCGAAGCTGAGTAAGCCCACTGCATGTAAATAATCAACAGCAGCAGCATTTGGGAAGTCTACGTTTTCAGCAGCTTGCTCAATAATAAACTGAGTAATCGCTTCAATTTCAGTTGCAGCATCTAATGTTGCATCTTTAATGAAGTTCAGATCTGTGTCTAGGTCATTTGCAAAGTCACGAATCTCAGTGATGTATTCAGCAATGAATGCGCCGCCACATTTAATAGTTTTACGACCAATTAAATCTTGAGATTGAACGCCGTTAGTACCTTCGTAGATTTGAGCAATACGAAGATCACGAATACATTGTTCCATACCCCATTCACGAATATAACCGTGACCACCAAATACCATCTGAGCATCTAAAGTTGCTTGGAATGCTGTATCTGTGAGGTAAGCTTTTGCAATTGGTGTTAAAAGCGCAACGCGATTATTGGCTTTTTTCACCGCTTCTGCATCAGTTGAGAACTTAGTGATATCGAGTTGTTGACCTACATAAACAGCAAATGCACGAGAAGCTTCGTTGTTGGCACGTACGTTAAGTAGCATACGACGTACATCACCATGTACTAAAATGCTGTCAGCAGGTTTATTTGGTGATTGAACGCCTGCAGCACTACGACCTTGTAAACGGTCAGTCGCATATTGAGCAGCATTTTGATAAGCAAACTCAGAAGCGCCTAAGCCTTGAATACCCATTGATAAACGTTCGTAGTTCATCATCACGAACATTGCAGCAAGCCCTTCGTTTTCTTTACCAACGAGGTAACCTTTTGCGCCATCAAAGTTCATTACACAAGTAGCAGATGCTTTGATCCCCATTTTATGTTCAATAGAACCTGGGCCAACATGGTTACGGTCACCTAACGAGCCATCTTCATTTACTAGGTATTTCGGAACAATAAATAGTGAGATACCACGTGAACCAGCAGGAGCATCTGGAGTTTTAGCAAGTACCAAGTGAATGATATTTTCTGCTAAATCGTTATCACCGCCTGTAATGAAAATTTTAGTACCAGTAATGTTATAAGTACCGTCTTCGTTACGTTCTGCTTTAGTTTTAATAATACCTAAATCAGTACCTGCATGTGGTTCAGTCAAACACATGGTACCTGACCATTCACCTGAATAAATCTTAGGTAAATAAGTTTCTTTTTGTTCTTGAGATGCATAGCTACTTAAAGCCATACCAGCACCCACTGAAAGAAGCGGGTAGAGCATGAAAGATGGGTTTGTCGCAAATAACATTTCATCGGCAAGAACGGTCAGCATTTTTGGCATGCCTTGACCGCCCCATTCTTCGTCTGCGCCTAAGCCAATCCAGCCACCTTCTGCATATTGACGAAATGCATCTTTAAAGCCAGCAGGAGTAAAGACTTCGCCGTTTTCGTAGCGAGCGCCTTCTTCATCACCAGTACGGTTTAATGGATGAGTCACGTTCTGAGCAAATTTAGCCATTTCTTCTAAAATTGCTTCAGCAGTTGCAGCATCTACATGAGCGAGTTTCTCATTAGACTGCCAAAATTGTTCTGCTTTAAATACATCATTTAAGATGAATTTCATATCAGCTAAAGGAGCATTGTAAATTGGCATAATCGTTCACCTTTTTTATGCACATCGACCTGTGCTAGATATCCTGTAAAACGAAATGGATATTGAATTTAAAGTCTAAATTTATCACTGATTTTATAAAAAAAGGACCGTCAAAACTGAGCAGTCCTTTTTTAGTTTTTAACATTGCATATCGCAACTAACTATGGTTAGAAAGCGAAATGTTCAGCATCTAATGACATCAATGGGTCTAGACCACCAGCAATCACGTCTACATGAGAACGTACGCGTGGCAAGATTTTCTTGAAGTAGAAGCGAGCAGTGGTAACTTTCGCGTTGTAGAAATCAACGTCAGTTGTACCTTCTGCCAATTTCTCTTGTGCTACAAGCGCCATACGAGCCCATAGATAACCTAAAGTCACGTAACCAGCGAAGTATAGGTAATCTACAGCAGCAGCACCCACTTCATCCGGATTTTGCATTGCACGCATACCGATTTGCATAGTGAGATCGCCCCATTCTTTGTTAAGCGCAGCAAGTGGCTCAACAAATTCTTTCATGGCAGCATTGTCTTTATTTGCTTCTACAAACTTATGAACAATCTTAGTGAAATCACGAAGCATTGCACCTTGAGTTTGTAAAACTTTACGGCCTAACAAGTCTAGTGCTTGAATTTCAGTTGTACCTTCATACAAGCAGGCAATACGTGTATCACGTACGATTTGCTCCATGCCATGCTCAGAAATAAAGCCATGACCACCGAAGACTTGAACACCATGCTTAGCAGACTCAGAACCTGTTTCAGTTAAGAAAGCCTTTGCAATTGGAGTCAATAAAGACAAGATGTTGTCAGCAAACTTACGCTCTTCCTCAGTTTCGCCTTTTTCAACGATATCTGCATATTGAGCGAGTAAGTAAACAAGTGCACGACCGCCTTCAGCAAATGCTTTTTGAGTTAAAAGCATGTTGCGAACAGCAGGGTGAACAATAATTGGATCTGCTTCTTTTTCTGGAGCTTTAGGACCAGAAAGTGAACGCATTGCTAAACGATCTTTCGCGTAAGTTAAAGCACCTTGGAAAGATGACTCAGACGCTGCTAAACCTTGAACAGCAGTACCAATACGTGCTGTGTTCATGAAAGTGAACATACAGTTCAGGCCACGGTTTTCAGGTCCAATCAAGTAACCTTTAGCTTGGTCAAAGTTAATCACACAAGTTGCGTTACCATGAATACCCATTTTGTGTTCGATAGAACCACAACGCACTGCGTTACGCTCGCCCACAGTTCCATCTGCATTTACATGGAATTTAGGAACGATGAATAACGAAATACCTTTAGTACCTTTTGGTGCACCTGGAAGGCGAGCAAGAACGATATGGATGATGTTGTCAGCCATGTCATGTTCACCAGCAGAGATAAAGATTTTCTCGCCAGAAATTGCATAGCTACCATCTGCATTTGGTTCTGCTTTAGTACGGATAATACCTAAGTCTGAACCTGCATGAGATTCAGTTAAGCACATCGTACCTGTCCAAACACCAGAAACAAGGTTAGGCAAGTAAGTATTTTTTTGTTCATCAGAACCATGATGTTCTAATGTACGTACTGCTCCGTGAGATAAGCCTGGGTACATACCCCATGCCCAGTTAGAGCTACCAACCATTTCTGAAATTGCGATACCTAAAGAGTTAGGTAGACCTTGACCGCCGTATTGTTCTTCTGCTGATAAAGACGGGAAGCCAAGTTCAATATATTTTTGATAAGCTTCTTTAAATCCTGTTGGAGTAGTGACTACACCATCATTCCAAGTACAACCTTCGCGGTCGCCAACTTGGTTTAAAGGAGAAAGTTCATTTTCACAGAAGTCTGCCGCAGCTTCTAAATATTGATCAACCAATTCACGGCTTACGTTACCTTGGAAATCAGGTAATTTTGCATAGTGCTCTTCTGCATTTAATAATTCATGCAAAACGAATTGCATATCACGTAAGGGCGCTTTGTATTGTGGCATATCGGGTTCCTCAATACTGGTGAAACCAGAGTTATAATCCTAATCTACGATAATGTGCCATAAGAGGCACCTTGAACCATTACATCGTGCAACAACTTGCATAACTGTACAAGCACCTCGGGGCCTTTACTTTGTGACTGCAAAGTCAAGAAAAAAATACTTGAACTATGTAAGTGCTTTGAGTGTAAACACTTTTAGTGAAGTTTAGATGAGACAAAATAGTCAAAATCGTAAATAGTTGTGTACATAAAAAAAGACGCTTAGAAGCGCCTTTTACTTTATTGCTTTAAGCTTTATTTTGCTTGAACTGCTGCTGGAGTAGGGGCATTAACTGGTGGTTGAGGGCGCTTTGGTTCAAAACGTAAGTTACAAGTACCTTCAAGTGTTCTATCTCCAACTTGAACATTTACAGCTTGACCATTTGCTTTACCTTCACATGCTTTTTGAATCTGTTCAAAACGAGCTTGACGCTCTGCGCGGTGCTGCTCCCACGCTGCTTTTTGTTCAGGGGTAAATTCACGGTGCTTCATACGGTGATGACCATCTCGTGGACCATCTTGCATCATGCCATGTTCTGGTTTAGGAGGTTGATTCATTGATTGACACGCAGCCAAACTACCCATAGTTACAATTGCTGCACTGAATAATGCGATTTTAGCAGTCATTTTCATATCTAAAGCCCTTTTAATGTTTGTTTCCACATACCTTAAAGATTAGATAATAAAGATGAAGAAACAATGGAGAGTTTTTCTTTTGGTTGTTAGTTACAATGAAAAATATAGGGTAAAAATGAGAGAGTACTTTTGAACGTACTACGTGTTCCAATTGCATTGCGGCTATTTTTAACAGTCTTGCTGACTACATTGTTAATTGCAACCGCAAGTTTGAGTGTTCTGCACTGGACGATGCAAAAGAACTTTGCCAAATATGTGGCCGATGTTGAAATGCAAAAGCTAGATAGGCTCATGACCAATCTAGGAAATGTGTATAGCGTTTATCATGATTGGGGAAATGCAATTCAGGCACAAATCTTACAAATTGAAGGAACGGCAGCGCCAGACGATTATGACCGTCTTTCGCAGTGGTGGTTAAGACGCCAATATGATATTGCGATTCAGCAGCATTCGTTCGATGAACACACGCTCATTAATGTTTCTCCAGATGGAGCGACAGCAAATAAAAATTCTATTTTTAGTGATGAAGAGCTACGCACACTTGAAAAGAACTTACCTTCTGAATATCAACCATTTGAAGGCTTAAAATTTCCATTAAGCGCAAACCAATTCCGTCCGCGTGATGATAAAAAAGGTACTTCAAAAAAAGGAAGTCTTAAAGATATTGAGACACAAAATGGCAAAAAGCGCTTTATTGCCTTACCTGACCGTCTAGGCTTAAGTTCTCGTTTATCTTTATATGATGCCAAACATCAATTTGTAGTTGGTGAACCTCCATCTTCAGATCAAATGTCTTACCGTCCTATTATGGTAAATGATCAGGTGGTAGGGTACTTAGGACTAAAACCAGTTCTAGATAAAGAAGATGCTTTAAGTATTAATTTCTTTAGTAATCAAAAGCGTTATTTACTTTTAATTTATGCTTTAACTTTACTATCGAGTTTAGTTGCAGCACTTTTAATGGCAACTTATTTTAAAAAGCCAATTCAACGTTTATTAAATGCAACAAAGGAGTTAACCAAAGGTAATTACCAACATCAAGTAGTGATTAAACGAAATGATGAACTTGGTGATTTATCAACTCAATTGAACCATTTAGCCGAGATTTTACATCAACATGAAGAATCACGCCGTCAATGGGTCGCAGATACGTCTCACGAGTTGAAAACACCGTTGGCTGTATTGCAAGCGCAAATCGAAGCAATGCAAGATGGTATTCGAAAGGCAACTCCTGAACATCTCGATGCCATGATGAGACAAGTTTCAAGCTTAAAGAAACTTACTCAAGACCTAGCAGATCTAGCACAGGCTGATGCTCAGCAACTTAAATGTTACTTAGGTTCAGTGAATCCGTGGGATGTTGTATTACAAGAAGTTGAAAACTTTAGACCTAAACTTGAGCAAGCAAATCTGGAAATTAAGGTTGAAGGTGAAGGGGTATCTTTACTGTTAGATCGTGATCGCTTTAAACAAATTATTGTTAATTTAATTAGTAATAGTATTCGTTACACAGAAACAGGTGGCAAAATTCATATTCATACAAGTCAAACTGCTCAAGAGTGGACTTTGTATGTTGATGATAGCCCGTTTGGTTTAAGTGATGAGCAACTATTACGTTTAGGTGAGCGTTTTTATCGAGTAGATGATTCGCGTACGCGTAGTACAGGTGGAACAGGATTAGGCTTGGCTTTATCTTGTAAAATTGCGCAAGCGCTTGGTGGTACACTAAGTTTTGAACACTCTCCGTTGGGTGGTTTACGCTGTGTACTTACCTTTAAAAAGCAGAGTTAAATAAAAGGAAAAATGGCCCATGAAGCATGTAATGTTGGTTGAGGATGAAGTTGAGTTAGCGCATCTGGTACGTGATTATCTTGAAGCTGCTGGTTTTGAAGTAAGTATGTTTCATGATGGTCAAGATGCTTACACGAGCTTTCAACAACGGAAACCTAATTTAATGATTCTGGACTTAATGGTTCCAAGAATGGATGGTTTAACGATTTGCCGTAAAGTACGTGAACAGTCAGATTTACCGATTATTATGGTGACTGCACGTACTGAAGAAATTGATCGAGTTTTAGGTCTCAATATGGGTGCTGATGATTACGTTTGTAAGCCATTTAGTCCAAAAGAGTTAGTTGCACGTGTACAGGCCGTTTTACGTCGTTTAGAGCGTAAGGCCGAGCCTGAACAAAATGATTCGTTCCGTATTGATAAAGCTCAGCAAAGAATTTGGTATCAACAAAAGTCGTTAAGTTTAACGCCGACAGAATTTCGCCTACTTGAGCTATTTTTAGAACATGTCGGACAAGTTTATTCACGTGCGCAATTATTAGACCATATCAATCCAGACAGCTTTGATGTTGCTGACCGAGTTATTGATAGCCATATCAAAAACTTGCGCCGAAAAATTAGTGAAGCAGCTGAAACTGGTAACCGTCATGAATGGATTCAAGCTGTTTATGGCGTTGGTTACCGCTTCGAGTATCCAGAAGAGTAAACTGTTCAGAAAAGTTATTCTGTGGATAACCACAATGTTATCCACAGAAAATGTGGATAGTTTTCAAAGATTATGGATAAATTATAATCTTGGTATGATTAGGGACTAATTGCCAAATTTCATCTATATCTATATTTCTAACCGCGATACAACCTAAAGTCCAATCTTTGTGTGGCATATAACTTGAACTAAAAGGTATCCATAAAAAGGACTTTGGGGCAGATCCATGGATCATGATATTCCCACCTGCCGACTGATTATGCTGCTTAGCATAAGCAATATCTTTCGTATCGGGATAGGAAATATGCAATGATTTATAGAAAGCACTTTTGGGATTGCGCCAGTCTATAGAATAAACACCTTCAGGTGTTTTACCGTCATTTTCAAAGTTTTTATGGCCTTCAGGGTTAAAGCCTAAGCGAATAGGGTAACGACGAATTACTTCCTGATCACTTTTAAGTAGAAGTATGCGTTGATTTTTAAACACTTCAATTGAGGTTACAGGTTTTGTCTTTATAAGGTGAGATATCTCATTACTTGTGAGTTCTTTATGAGAAGAGACAAAAGTAGGTAAATATTTTTCATACTTATAAAAAGCAATTCCAAGTGGAATGAATAGAAGTGTACAAATAATGATAGGTCTAATTTTCATATATTATTCTTTGATGTTTAAGAAACTCTCTTAAGCGACTTAAGAGAGTTTTAGTTTTTTAATATTAAGACGAACAGCTCACCGCTACATCAGGCACATCGCTTGGTAAAGGGCCTAAATCTTCTGGTTTTTCCAAGTCTGGCTGTCTTGTATAAGGATGATTGAGTAGTTTAAACAAACGGTCTACCTCACTAAAATCATCTCGCTCCGCTGCTTCAATCGCTCGCTGTGCCATATGATTACGTAAAATATAAACTGGATTTGCATGTTGCATGTTTGCATCAAGTTCATCTGTATCTTGATGTTCACGGATATTTTCATATTGGCTAAGGAATTCGTCAAACTGTCGAATATCGAGGCAATCATCACGTAGAGCCTTATACTCTTTATTTTGCAGTCTAATAAAACTTTGAGTGTAATCTAGCTGCTCGGTTTGTAAGATTCTTAAAAAAGCAAAACAACAATCAAGGCTATCTTTATGGAAATGAGGAAGTCCCATTTTTTGACACAATCCAGTGGTGTAGTACTCAATAAAGGTAGGCTCAAACCCTTCTAAGCAAGCAGCTAACTCTTCTTTGAATTGCTCTTTTTGTTCAGGTTCAGCAAGTGGAACTAGATTATTTAACCAAGTCCATAAATTCCAGTGTGCAATACTTGGCTGGTTTTGATAGGTATAGCGCCCTTGATAATCGGAATGGTTGTTAATCCAATTTGGGCGGAAACGTTCCATAAAACCATATGGACCAAAATCGAGTGTAGAGCCCGTAATATTTAAGTTGTCAGTATTCATTACGCCATGAGCAAAACCGACCAGCTGCCATTTGGCAATCATGATGGCTGTATTTCTAATCACAGCTTTAGCAAAAGCTAAAATAGGCTGTTCTTCTTTTTGGCATTCTGGATAGTGCCATTCAATACATTTTTGAGTGAACTCTGTTAATAACTCAGGTGCATATTGATTGATCCATTCAAAGTGCCCTAAACGAATATGACATTCAGAGGTTCTAAGCAGCATTGCGCCCGGTTCTAGTTTTTCACGCTGTACACCTTGAGCAGAGCTTGTAAAACCTACTGCATGACTCGAAGTGACTCCTAGAGCATTTAATGCATGACCTGCTAAATATTCACGAATAACAGAGCGTAAAACTGCTCGACCATCTCCCATACGTGAATAAGGGGTAGGGCCAGCACCCTTCAAATGTAAATCGATGGTTTGGCCATTTTTATTCAGAATTTGTCCAATGAGTAAACCACGTCCGTCGCCTAGCTGACCTGCCCATTGCCCAAATTGATGGCCTGCATAAACCATTGCTAAAGGTGGAAACTCTGAGAAAGTCCGTTGACCACTGCAAATTTCTACCCATGCCTCTTTTTCTTCATCCGTCCATTGTAGTTCTTCGGCTAAAGCTAAATTGAAGTGTCCAGCTTTCGCACCACGAAGAGGAGTGGGCTGCTGTATATGAAAAAGCTTAGGATTGAGTGATGAATAAAGCGGATTAAAGTGCATAGACTGGACTAAATATTTGAGGCGAACTTCACTATACCATAGTTAAAAACCAGCCAAAAAAATAGCGCCTGCAAAGCATGGCTTTTACAGGCGCTATTTCGAACTAGAGTCGTATTAGTCTGGTACGACGTTTGTACTCTTTTTAATGTTGCGCATTAAAGTTTCTAAACACTCACGGTGATGACTCAAACGATGTTCAAGCAATTGGAAATCAACCTTTAACTTATGATCCATTTTATGAATCTTTTCAGCCATAGCTGCTTTCTTCGCTTGTAACTCTTGTTCTTTGAGTTTCGCCCAGTCATTTAAAGTGTGGGTAAATGCTTCATATTCTTGAGCAATGCGTTGCTTCATTTGGCTCATGTCAGCATTTACATCATGGCCATAAATAGCAAGGTCTTGTTCAGCATATTTAAACTTCATTGCCAATTCTGCTTTTTTAATATTAAAGCTTGGAATACGGCGTAAGTTCTTTGCTAAACCAACTTTAGAACATGTCCAAATTAACCATTTAGTTGGGTCATATTGCCACCACTTCACACCATTACGATAATCGTATTGGAAAATATGGTGATAGTTATGATAACCCTCGCCCCATGTTGCAATCGCTAACCAGAAGTTATCGCGTGCTGAGTTTTCATCGGTATAAGGGCGTTTACCAAACATATGGCAAAGTGAGTTAATGAAGAATGTTACTTGATGGCTAATGATTAAACGCAATAAACCACCGAGAAGTACAACTCCCCATAAGTCGCCAGTTGCCCAGCCAACTAAACCTAAAATACCGACATGAACTGCTACAACCATTAGACCGTAGTATTTATGTTGGAACATCACCAGTTTGTCATTGAGCAAATCAGGTGCATTTTTAAAGTCAGGTTTAGATGGAGAATGATCGCGGATCATCCAACCCATATGGGCATACCAGAAACCACGTTCAATTGAGTATGGATCTTCATCCACATGGTCAACATGACGATGGTGAGTACGATGACCAGATGCCCAAAACAGAATACTGTTTTGTACAGCAAATGTGCCCGCAATCATTAAAAGAATTTTAAGTGGTAATGACGCTTCATAAGCACGGTGTGCCCAAAGACGGTGGTAACCAGCAGTAATCCCCATGCTACTTAAAGCTAAAAGAAAAAATAAGCTTACCCATGCGCTTACACTAAAATCATAATAATACGCATAAATCGGGATTATGATTGCAGCAAGAATTGGTAAACCAATTAAGGTAATGCTAGCGGTCCAGTTAATTGGGGCCTTGAGTGGGGCGGAAGTCATATCCGGCAGCGCTCCTAGAAACCTTGTTAAACAAGGTAAAAAGACAAAACGACATAGCAAAACCAATCATCAAGATTTATTGCTATTTTGAACATTATATTAGCATGTGCTTAGTGAGAATCACTAATATTATTGTACAGATGTACTGAAAGAACCGTAACAGAATTAAACCATGCTTGGCAACATTTCAGATAGGAGAAGTTGTGTAATGAAAATACAGCGATTGAGAAAAATGAATAGCATTGATATTGCAAAGAAATTGCCATTAAAATGTCTTTTCATCACAATCAGCCTTGTATTGGCAGCATGTCAAAGCACGCCGCAACAAAATATTCAAAAAGGCCATGTAAAGCCCACACACCATGTACAAACTCAAGTAGTCAAGAAGAAAGTGAGCCCAGAAGGTGTTCAAGACATTGACTGGCAAATTACTCAGATCAACGGGCATAAGGCAAAATTCTTTAACCAATGGCCGACTCTTTCATTGAACTCAGCAGTCAAAACTGTGTCTGGTCATACGGGATGTAACCGTATTTTTGGCCGATATACTTTTGACTTCAATCAAAAGAAACTAGATATGGAAGTTAATGCTGGTCATTCGAGTTGTGATGGCGCTTTGGCTCAAGAAGCAGAATTAGTTGATTCCTTACAACGTATTCAACGCTTCCAGTTGGTAGGTAATACCTTGTATTTACTTGATCAGAACGGACAACGCCTGATTCAGGCAGAGAAAAAATAAAAGGTGGTTAATACCACCTTTTTTCTATTTAAAGCGCTTCGAGCATTGTTGTAGGAATATCCGTAATTAAACCTTGAATATCTAAATCACGGAGCCTTTTCGCTCTTTCTACATCATTTACTGTCCATACACTAATGTTTAAACCTGCTTGATGAGATAGTTGAATCATTTCATCTGTAGCAAGTTGGTCGTGCCAACCAATATGACCGCAACCATATTGATGAGCGAGTTCAATTGCTGCGCCTCCCACTGGAATTTCAACTAACAAGCCGCGTTTAAATTGTGAGTCGATGTCACGTAAGGCAGTTAAAATTTGAAGATCGAAACTTGTGATAGTCACGACTTTTTCATAACTCTGTAACTCAGTCTCAAGCTTTTGAACTAACTTTTCTGCAAATGCCATATCTCTTACTGCTTTAACTTCAACTTCAATATGCTCGAAGTTATCAAGCAATTTTAAAACACCTGTAAGAGTTGGTGTTGGCTCTGGATTTGGCCAATTGGGCCAGTTTTGACGATGATCAAATGTTAAAGCTTGAGCTAAAGTAGATTGCTCAACAATTTGATCGACTCCAGCTGTACGTAAAAAATTATCGTCATGAATAACTATCAGCTCTTGGTCTTGAAGCTGACGAATATCAAATTCGACACCACGAATACCTAAGTTTTTTATGTGCTGAAAACCACCTAATGTATTTTCGGGAGCTTCTCGGCGTGCACCACGATGACCAATAATACGCATAATTTTCTTCTATTCAGTTATTGTTGGTTATGGTCTCTTCATAAGCAGAGACCATACTTAAATTAGTCTATTTTTAAATAATCTCATTAATATTTTTTTGCCAAAGGACTTCTTGTCCACCTTCGGCACGTTGTAAAGCACGAGATGCGACAAATAACCAGTCAGATAGACGGTTTAAAAGTTGGAGTGCCGTGGCTTGAATATTTTTATCACGAGTTTGTACCGACAGCAGAGATCGTTCTGCACGACGACAAACAGCACGTGCTTGATGAGCGTAACTGCAAGATAAAGAGCCAGATGGCAGAATAAACTCTTTCAGCATAGGCAAATCTTCATTCATACGGTCAATTTCTTTTTCCAGAAAATCAATACAAACGGGCTGAAGTAAATTGTAGTTTGGAATACAAACTTCGCCACCTAAGTCGAAAAGCCAATGTTGGATCAAGCTCAGGCTTTTGTCCCAATCAGCTTTATTAGTCACTTGGCTGGCTGTGATTTGTGCGCGTAGTACACCAATAATGGCATTGAGTTCATCGACATCACCAAGCGCCGCAATTCGTAAATCATCTTTGGCAACACGAGAGCCATCGCCTAAACCTGTTGTACCTGAGTCGCCTGTGCGTGTATAGATTTTACTTAAACGGTGTCCCATGATGGATATCCTGAACATAAAAAAGGGGATAATGTCGGTCAGAACATTACCCCGAAACTGGAGTTAAGAAAATATTTTTATAATCTAGAGTGAAAATTAATAACGGAAAGTTACGCCAACAGAAGCTTGGCGACCTGTATTAACATACCAGTCATTCGAAGGATATGTATTTAATACTTCACGATATTGAACATCACCTACGTTTTGAATATTGGTAAATAATTTTACGTTAGGAATAACATTCCAATAAGCATTTAAGTCTACTGTTGCATAGCCTGGTACTCGCATAGAGTTTGCAGAATCTGCATAAGATTTAGCTCTAGCGATTAACGAAGCACTAATTCCATACACTGCATTTTCTAGACCTGTGCTTACAGTGAGAGTCTGGCGAGGTCGATAAGCAATTTCTGTATTGTCTTTTTCATTTTCTGTTTTTACGTAAGCATATTCAGTAGATAAGAAAAGATCATCTTGATGCCACTTTATTCCAGCTTCGCCACCAGTAAAGTTCGCCTTAGCTATATTTGTATTTGTGCCTGCATTGTAGGTAATAAGATCTTTAATTTTTGTATGATAAACAGAAAAATTAGTACTCACATTAGAGGTAAGATCATAGTTCACACCCATTTCATAGGAAGTACTTTTTTCTGGCGTTAAATTTTCATTACCTCCCCATTGTGAATATAGTTCATTCAAGGTTGGAGCTCTGAAAGCACTACCGATATTTGCATATACACTAGCATTAGGTAGGAAATGATAGCGGATAGCACCTTGTCCAACAGTATGAGTACCAAAGCGCTGGTTGTCTTCTAAACGAACCCCAACTTGCGTGTCAAAAAGATCATTTTTGAGTTGATGCTGTAAATAGTACCCCGTGCTATTCACACTTTTATCTGAGTTAAGAATGGTATTACTTTTATAATTTGCATCGTTATATGTTGCACCAACTAAAATATTCTGGTGTGGAGTAAATTTCCATTTCAGGTTTAGATCGCTTTCATTGTTTTCAGTATTGTAATATGAGTCGTAAGCGGGAACATTTTGTTTATCCTGAACATTTGCATAGTGTGCATTGATGATGAGATCAGGCAAAATATTATAAGCAACTTTTGTGTTGATAACTCGATTTTCGAATAGACGCTGTGCTGTGTTGGTTATGTAATCATTACTGAAAATATTAGTGCCTTTATTTTCACTAATTGAAGCAGAGGCATCTATTAAGTTTTCTTGAAAGAAGCCTACTTTAGCGTGATAACCTTTTTGATCATATCCAGCCTTTTCATTTTCTGGTTGGCTTTCAAAAATACGAGTTCCATCACTTTCTAAGCGCTGTCCGCCTAGTTGCGCATAGAAACCTTGATCACTTACAAGATTGGCATTAACAATAGTCTTATAGGTATTATTTTCACCATAAATACCCGTTAGCTCAGCGCCTGTTTTCTCAGGTTTTTTAGAAATTAATTGAACTACACCGCCAATAGCATCGCTTCCATATTGAACTGATGCTGGACCTTTTAATATTTCAATTTGTTGAACATCTGTTGTATCTAAAAATGCAGGATATAGTGGACCAAGTTCATTTTGACTATTTAAACGAGCGCCATCTTTAAGAACCAATGTATGAACTGATTTAGTACCACGAAGAGAAATTTCAGAAATCTGACCTAGACCACCGCTTTGTTTTACATAGATGGATGGGTCTCGTTGAATAATATCTGAAACGTTTAATAATGGATTCTGCTCAATGGTTTTTTCATCAATCACTGAAATACGCGCCGGAACTTCACTCGCTTTTTCAGCACTTTTAGATGCCGTCACTACAATTGGATCGAGCTGAGTTGTGGTAGTTGTATCTTCAGCAAAAATAACAGGTGAACACCCCATCGCAATAGCGATAGCCCCCACCAGACGGGTAGGTTGAAAAGACTTAGACATAACATGCTCCATACATTCACCCCACGTGAATGATCGGGTAGATAGATGAAACAAGCAGGTCTCCGGACTTCAGCGCCATAAATCATTTATGGACATATTCACCTTCCCACATCACTGCAGTGGTGTAAGTCGATCTCGACTTAAAAAATATGCTTTACATTGTTACCGTTGCGGGGGCAGTGCCGGACTTTCACCAGCTTCCCTAAAGCATCAATTGCTTACACTTGCTTCCATTTGAACGCAGTATAAAGTGCCGAATTACTTCCGACAATGTCATTTAGCCCAATTCCCAGAGAACTTTTACGCAAGGGACAAAAATTGCATTACAATGGCGTTTATTTTAAAAAATGGTTGTAGTTTAGGCAGATCATGAGCCAATCAAACCAAAAACGTACACGAGCAAAAATCTGTGGAATTACTCGTAAGCAAGATGTTCAAGCAGTAGTCACAGCTGGAGCAGATGCGATAGGTTTTGTTTTTTTCCCACCAAGTCCAAGAAATGTAACAGTTGAACAAGCACAAGAATTAGCAAAACACGTTCCGCCTTATGTACAAATGGTGGGTTTGTTTGTAAATGCGAGTGCTACTGAAATTCAGGATGTACTTGATTGTGTTCCCCTAGATGTATTACAACTACATGGCGATGAAACTCCAGAACAATGTCAGGAAATAGCTCGTCATTGTAAGCGTCGCTGGTATAAAGCGATTCAGGTCAAACCTGATCTGGATGTAGTTGCTGAAATTCAAAAATATCAGGCAGCTGGTGCCAGTGCTGTATTGCTCGATGCGTGGCATCCTGATCTTAAAGGGGGCACAGGACATCAGTTTGACTGGTCTAAATTCCCGAAACTTGATATTCCATTAATTTTGGCAGGTGGTTTAACCCCTGACAATCTCATTGACGCTATTCATACTACCGGTGCTTTTGCAGTAGATGTGAGCGGAGGCGTAGAGTCCGCAAAAGGTATAAAAGACCAACAACTCATTGAACGATTTATGCAAGGAGTCCAACGTGGATCAGCAAAATAATGTGATTGACTATACCCAATTCCCAGATGCAAATGGGCATTTCGGTATCCATGGCGGACGTTTTGTGTCAGAAACACTTATGGCGGCATTAGAAGATTTAGAAAATCTCTATTCCCGCATGAAAAATGATGAACAGTTTCTGGCAGAATTCGACCGTGACCTCGCCTACTATGTAGGTCGTCCTAGTCCACTTTATTATGCTGAGCGATGGTCAAAAGAGTTAGGTGGTGCGCAAATTTATCTTAAACGTGAAGATCTGAACCATACAGGCTCACATAAGGTAAATAACACGATTGGTCAGGCATTATTGGCAAAGCTTTCTGGCAAAAAACGTATTATTGCCGAAACTGGTGCGGGCCAACATGGTGTAGCAACAGCAACAATTGCAGCACGTTTAGGTCTTGAATGTGTTGTGTATATGGGTGCTGAAGATGTTAAACGTCAAGCAATGAACGTTTATCGTATGCGTTTGTTGGGTGCTACAGTTGTTCCTGTACAAAGCGGCTCTAAAACATTAAAAGATGCCATGAACGAAGCAATGCGTGACTGGGTAACCAATGTTGATAGTACTTACTATGTGATTGGTACAGTTGCTGGACCACATCCATATCCTCAATTGGTTCGTGACTTCCAATCTATTATTGGCCGTGAAGCACGTAAACAGATCCTGGAGCAAGCCGGTCGCTTACCAGATGCTTTAGTTGCATGTGTGGGTGGCGGTTCAAATGCAATGGGCTTGTTCTATCCATTCTTAAATGATGCCAACGTGAAAATGTATGGCGTTGAAGCTGCTGGTTTTGGTATTGAAACTGGAAAACACTCTGCACCATTAAATGCAGGGCATGTTGGTGTGTTGCATGGTAACCGTACTTACCTCATGAGTGATGCACAAGGCCAAATTATCGAGACACATAGTATCTCGGCAGGTTTGGACTATCCGGGTGTTGGTCCTGAACATAGCTTCTTGAAAGATATGAAGCGCGTAGAATACGTGCCAATTAACGATACAGAAGCTCTTCAAGGTTTCCGTGACTTAACCAAGATTGAAGGGATTATTCCTGCGCTTGAAAGCTCACATGCAATGGCGTATGTCTCTAAGCTTGCACCAACCATGTCTAAAGATCAGATTATTATTGCCACTGTTTCAGGCCGTGGTGATAAAGATTTAATGACAGTTGCACGCATTGATGGCGTAGAAATGGTTGAGATGTAAGAGGAAAAAATGCCAAGCTTGTTTATGGTGATGTTAGGTGGCCGTCATGCACGTGCCAATACAGAAGTCCATGATGTTGTGATGGCTGTAGGGGATACTTTGGAAGAAATTTACCCTCAACTTAAACAGGCTTGGTTTGGTGAGGCTCAAGGGTTACATATCGATGCTTGGGCCAAGCTCTCTGGTGTTAACTCTCAAGGGCAGAACTATCAAATCCAGTTTTCTGATGCAGCGCCGTCAGCTTCAGATCTAAAGTTGTATTTGATTAATCTGGGTGGCTATACACCTAATGCTTTTGGTGAGTTACATAGTTATCATTTGGTAGTTGCACCTAATGCGGTAAGTGCAAAACAATTAGGTAAACAGTTTATTGATCAAGAGTGGTATAAGCCACATACCGACCGTGTAGTGGATATTGATGATTGCATTCCGATTGACCATATTGCAGGTCGTTATATCCAACTAGTACAAGGTGAGTTCAATCCAACGCGTTGGGAAAATACTTATTTACTTCTCTAAGTGTTCTTAAAAAAGGCTTAAAGGCAAAAATAAAATATAAAAAATTGCCGATCTCATGTATAGCTCTCTCAAATCGCAACTTTTTTCTAGCACTATTTACAATTCATCTGCTTAGACTAGAAGCTCAACATAAGCTCTTTGGAGTAATCAAAATGGGTCTTCTAGATGAAGTAGGTAAAATTGCTGGTGCAATTATCGCAGAACAAGGCGTCGATAAATTAGATCCAGATGCAGGTTTTCTAGAAAAAGCAGCAGGTGCCTTTGCTGGCTATGAAGCAGCAAAAATCGCTGAGAAAAAATTGGAAAATCAGGACGGTAACGAGCAAGAGTCAGAACCAGAACAAGCAAATGATGATGATGCTTAACTTTTAGAAATTGAATTGCACTTAAATCATGAGTTGAATTTGATTTTGTTGATGGATTGGGTCATAGCTACTGCAATAGACCCTCAAAGAGTTTAAGTTATCGTATATCGATTTAAGTGAATAATAGAAAAAGAGCATATCAATATGCTCTTTTTTTTTGGCTCAACAAAGGTCATTTGAAGATCAAAACAGATGAGTAGCCAACTGGTCAGTGATCAGTCTATTATTAGTCAATAGATGAGCAGGAAATCAACGGATAATAAATAATGGATTTAATTCAAGAAAATGGACAGCCTCGTTATGGGCGTTTTGAATCTGTACCGTCGACTATTCATGTACAACGTTATATTTATAAAACACCTTATGGTAAAGCCTTAAAGGGCTGGCGGAAGCAATTAAAGTATAAAAAATTTAAATTCTGCGGCATTCAGCATAAGCACTACAGTATTGGTTTAGCAATTGCAGATATTGGTTGGGTTGGACATGGGTTTTTCTATATCTATGATCATGAAACAAAGCAAGTCATTGAGTGGAATGCGATTCAGCCCTTAGGTCATAAAACTCATCTTGATGAACAGCCGTTATTTAATCAAAGCTATTTTTCTAAATCGCCTTATCAGATCGATATTCAGCATGCCAATGGTGTGCGATACATTCGGGTGACTAAATATGGTGAAATTTGTTTGAGTGCCCGTATTTTTTGTGCGGGGACAGATATCTTAAGTTTGTGTACCCCAACAGGTATTAATGGTTGGACGTATACCCAAAAGCAGACCACTTTGGCTGTTGAAGGTATGTTCATTAATAAACAGAATCAACTTATACAATTTGATGAAAAGACATTTGCATCCTTAGATGATACCTGTGGTTTTTTACGTCCTGAAACAGCGTGGTTTTGGCTTTCATGTAATTTTTGGGATGAGCAGGGGCGACGTATTGGGTTGAATTTGGCTTCTGGGGTTAATGAAAGTTTTGGTAATGAAAACTGTTTATGGATGAATGGCGTTTTATTTCCACTTACAGATGTTTTATTTGAAAAAATAAATGATGAGACATGGAAAATTAGCTCTTTAGATCAAAAGCTTAATCTGCACGTCCATATTGGTTGGTGTCGATACGAAAACATTAATCTAAGGATGATTGGAAGTCAGTTCAATCAGTGGCAAGCTAAAATTAGCGGCAGTATTGAACATGAGGCAATTGATACAATCACTTGCAATGAGCAATACGGACTATTAGAACAACATTATGCAAAATGGTAACAAGCAGGTTATAAACCTGCTTGCCAAAATGCTTCACCCGCTGCGATTGGGTCATTTGTTTTTTCTAAAGTTTCAATCCAAACAGGATATTGACGAATAACTGGATGTTGGCTTGGATGAAAATCTTTTTTAAACCAGTCCAGATATTGTTTTTTCATGGCGGTTAATGTGCCATTTTTTCCAAAGAACCAAGGTAAACCTTTGAGTGTCATCGATAACCTTTCTTTAGGGCTAAAGCCATCACATTTCAACATAATGTTGGTTCTATAGAGTGTAAAACCAAACATGAGTACAGTCGTCAGAACCAATACAAAACGACGAGTCGACTCTGGAACTTCGCCCACCTGTCTCATAACATCAAATGCCACATCGCGATGTTCCATTTCTTCAATGGCATGCCATGCAAATAATGCACGAACATAAGGATGTGCATTTTCTAAAGTTTTTTTATTGCTATAAAAAGTTTCCGCCATTAATGCTGTTAAATGTTCAGCTGCTGCTGTCATGGCAATATTGTATTGTGGTGAACGTTGGGTAAGCTCAAAACGGAAAATTCTTTTAAGTGTGCTTGTGAACTCATCTACAGGCATACCTTGCTCTTTCATGAGTTGATTCATTTTGTCATGGGCAATACCATGTTGAGCTTCTTGTTTAATAAAATCTGCCACTCGCTTTTGTAGTTCTGGGTCATCAATTTTGTCACGGAACATTCGTACACATTCTATGAAGTAACGCTCTCCGTCTGGAAAGGTTAAGCTGAGTGCATCAAACATACGAGTCAAAAAGGGATCGTTATTAAACCAAAAACGTGGTGCTTCATTTAAATGAAAATCTAGATCTTTGCGAACCACTGGCTCGACCTGATAAGAAACATGTGCGTTCATCTTTGTATTTCTCGCAACTAAGCTTTTCCTTAGTATGTCGTGAATGGTCGGCTTTGTTTTGACAGTTATCGCCAATTTTTATACAGTTTGCGACAAGATGGCAGTAAAAAAGGAAACGCCATGCAAGAATTTACGATCTCTAATGGATACTTTTATCTTTGGAATACGTATTTAAAAGAAAAGGGAGTCGCTTGGCAGACACTTAATTTAAATGACACTCAAGCTCGCCAAGTTCAAAATATTTTGTCTGCATCTATCGATGCTCAATCTTCTTTGCATCTTTTCATTGAGCTTTTAGAACTGACTGAATCTCGATTACAAGTCACTAATTTGGCTTTAGAAATGGCAGCCTGTATTACACCTGCCAACTTTGGGGTGCTGGGTTACATGGCATCTAGAAGTGATACTTTGGGTCAAGTGGTTCAGTATATTGCTAAGTTTCACCGCTTAGTCATAGATGGCGAGCAAGTTGTACCTATACAAATTGAGCAAGATGCTTCCAAAATTCGATTGTATTGGCCTTTGGTTGATGCCAGTAATATTGTACTTAGTGAGTTAACTTTAGCAGCAATGGTACAGCTCGCTAAAGAGATTGCTCCCTTACATGATTTTCTTTTACAGCATATTGAGTTTGTACATCGACCTCGAGGTGCGCTCGTTCATTATCAACGGTTCTTTCAGTGTAAATTGTCATTTGACCGACCTTACTATGCATTAACTTTTGCAAGTGAAAGTTTAAATGTTCGTCCCCAGCATGCAGACCCAACTTTAGTACAGCTTTTAGTAAAACAAGCCGAAGAAGCTTTGGTTCAAAGAAAAGTACATACTGATTTAGTTCAGCAAATACATTGGATCGTACAAGAATATTTCAAGCATAAACAGCAAGCACCCAAAATAGAAGATATTGCCATCGAGCTCAATGTTTCAGTGA
This sequence comes from Acinetobacter genomosp. 33YU, assembly GCF_001990725.1. Lineage (NCBI taxonomy): Bacteria > Pseudomonadati > Pseudomonadota > Gammaproteobacteria > Moraxellales > Moraxellaceae > Acinetobacter > Acinetobacter genomosp. 33YU. The sequence goes on from NZ_LFZQ01000001.1 coordinate 69,552, forward strand.
GGAGCTTGCAACGCCAACTACAGGCATTAAACACTTCATTTAAATTAATTTTAGATGCTGAGCGTATGAAGCGCTGCGAGATATTGTTAAGTCAAAATGAAAGTCTTACTGCAATTGCTGACCAGTTGGGTTATTCCGATCAGTCTGCACTTGCAAGGGCACATAAAAACTTAACAGGACAAACGTTACTCACTCGTAAAAAGCAATTGCAACTCGCCCATAAAAATACAGAGTAATAGAGTTTTTGGTGCTTTTTTGCTCAAATTGCAAATAAATAATGACTCAAAAATAGGAAGCTTTGATCATTGAGAAAAGTTTCAAAATATTGATAAATGTACGCCATGGGTTGTATGAATCATACAATCGAATATCGCCATAACGTTAGACCTGTTCAATGAGCAAAAAATAGCGTTAAAATGCGATGTTCTTGTATTTCTACAAACAACTCCTCAATTTTAAATAATTCAAGGAAAGCACAACCCTATGTCACGTCTTGCCACCCGTTTTGAAAAGTTGCAGTCCCAACAGCGTAAAGCACTTGTATCTTACGTCATGGCGGGTGATCCACAGCCACAAGTAACGGTACCGTTACTTCATAAAATGGTTGAGGCAGGAGTAGACGTCATTGAGCTTGGTTTACCATTTTCAGATCCAATGGCTGATGGGCCAGTAATTGCGCTTGCGGCTGAACGTGCACTTGCAGCAGGGACTAATACCTTAGATGCATTGAACATGGTAAAAGAGTTTCGTGAACAGGATCAGGAAACACCTGTAGTTTTAATGGGTTATCTCAATCCTGTTGAAGTAATTGGTTATGAAAAATTTGTTTCTTATGCGAAACAATGTGGTGTAGATGGCTTATTACTTGTGGACTTACCACCAGAAGAGTCAAAAGAATTTGGTGCAATCTTAAAACAGCATGATATGGACCAAATTTTCTTACTTGCACCAACTTCAACTGATCAACGTATTCAACACGTAGCGAATCAGGCAAGTGGGTTTATCTACTATGTTTCACTTAAAGGTGTTACTGGTGCAGCGACATTAGATACTTCTGAAGCTGCTGCACGTATTGAGAAAATCAAGAGTATGACTAACGTTCCAGTTGGCGTTGGTTTTGGTATTAGTGATGCTGCTTCCGCGAAAGCGATGGGTAGTGCTGCAGATGCCGTGATTGTAGGTAGTGCTTTCGTTAAATCTTTTGCAACGTTGACAGCTGAAGAAGCTGTTGAACAGACGGTGAATAAAGTCAAGGAGCTTCGAGCAGCGCTCGATGAGTTAGTATGAATCAAGAAGTGAAATCAGGGAAAGTTCTTAGCCCTTCGACACCATGGACACAACGACCAGTTCCAGGTATTGAAGTTGCAGATGAGCAACAGACTCTCAAAGCAACATTTACTGAGCCGACTATTGAGTGCCCTGAATGTCATGCTTTAGTGACACGTACAGCTATATCTTTTAACGCGTATGTATGTCCACAGTGTGACGAACACTTAAAAATGAAAGCTCGCGATCGCTTAAACTGGTTCTTCGACAATGTTGTGACTGAATTAGGTCAAGAGTTTAGTGCGAAAGATCCATTAAAGTTTGTTGATAGCAAACCGTATCCAGAACGTATGCGTGAAGCGCAAACTAAAACTGGTGAAACGGAAGCTTTAATTGCCATGCAAGGTAACTTAAATGGCGTAGACATGATTGCATGTGCTTTTGAGTTCGACTTTATGGGTGGCTCAATGGGTACTGTAGTAGGTGACCGTTTCGTTCAGGCGGCTGAGCTTGCAATTGAAAAACGCCAACCATTAATCTGCTTTGCAGCTTCTGGTGGTGCGCGTATGCAAGAAGGTATGTTGTCGCTTATGCAAATGGCGCGTACTTCTGCTGCGATTCAAAAATTAAAAGATGCTGGTTTACCTTATATCGTGGTGTTAACACATCCAGTTTATGGTGGTGTAACAGCTTCTTTAGCAATGTTGGGTGACATCCATATTGCAGAACCTAAAGCAATGATTGGCTTTGCTGGTAAACGTGTAATTGAGCAAACTGTACGTGAAACATTGGAAGAACCATTCCAACGTGCTGAATATTTGCTTGATCATGGTGTAATCGATCAGATTGTTCATCGTCATGCTTTACGTGATACTGTATCTCGACTTGTATCGAAATTGATGAACTTACCTTGAAACAACAAGCTCCACTTTCAACAGACTCTTTAGATACATGGCTCAATTATTGGAGCCATGTTCACGTTACAGGGATCGATCTTGGTCTGGAACGTGTTATTCCGGTAGCAGAAAAATTAGGAGTGACTAAACCCACTGCTAAAGTTTTTACTGTTGCTGGAACGAACGGGAAAGGTTCAACTACAACAACACTTGCATCTATATTAAAAGCGCAAGGTTACAAAGTTGGGTTGTATCAATCACCGCATATCTATCGTTTTAACGAACGAGTCAAGTTAGGTGGAGTCGAGGTTGATGATCAAAGCCTGATTGATGCTTTTGTGCAAGTTGATCAGGCTCGTCGTGATTGCGATTTAAGCTTATCTTTTTTTGAAGCAACCACTTTGGCTGCTTTTGTCATTTTTAAGCAACAACAATGCGATGTATGGGTGCTTGAAGTCGGTTTAGGCGGGCGTCTTGATGTCGTCAACGTCATTGATCCTAATATTGCTGTAATCACCAATATCGGTCTTGATCATACTGACTGGTTAGGCGATACCATTGAGAAAATTGCTTTTGAAAAAGCAGGTATTATTCGCCCTGACATTCCAGTGATTTTTGCAGGTGAACAATCTTTACCTCAAGCTATTCAAGATAAAGCCAATACTTCACAAGCGAAACTATACGCGATCAATAGAGATTATTTTTATAAACTCGCAAATGATGGAAAACACTGGTATTTTGCAAGTGAAGGAACTACTTTAAAATTACCACTAGGGTCGCTTGCAATTGAAAATATTGCAGGGGCAGTTGCTGCTGTATTAAATAGCGGACTTGAAATCTCGCAACGCGCGCTAGAGCAGGGTATTGAAAATGCACGCTTAGCAGGCCGTTTTGAAGTGCGCCAAGTTAATGGAAAAACCATAATTTTTGATGCCGGACATAATCCACATGGTGTTGAATTTTTGTTAAAGCAATTGCGAAATTTCTTAGAATACAATAAACAGTACACAGAAGTTGTCGCAGTATTTTCAATGCTGGCAGATAAAGATATAAAATCAGTAGTGGATTTATTGAAACCTACTGTTTTACATTGGAAAATTGCTGAGTTGAATGTGCCGCGTGCTGCACCGATTCAGCAGTTGAATGACGCCCTACAAGGCCAGACAATACAACAATTTGGCAATATCAAAGAGGCTTTTAAATCAGCGCTTGAGCAAACAAATAACAATCAGCTGATTTTAGCCTGTGGTTCGTTTCATACTTTAGAAGCGATTTGGGAGTATTTGGAAGAATGTCAATGAATAACAAACAACGCTGGATGGGTGGCGTTGTTTTATTAGGTGGTGGTGTTTTATTGGCAGCATTACTTCTAAAAGGAAATGAAGAAATAAAACATGTGGGCGCTGAACCACAGACCTCAACATCACCGAAATTACACGCTAAATCAAAGCCATCAGCACAAGAAGGGCAGATGGTACAGCTACAACCGCTTGCAGTGGATGTAGAAACAGAAAAACGTCTTCTTGAAGAACAACGCCGTTCTCGTGAAAAAGCGGTTGCTGAGCAAGAGGCTCGTGCTGCCGAATTTTTGGCAATGCAACAACAGGCAGAAGCAGATGCAGCCCGTAAAGCTGCTGCCGAATATGCTGCAATTAATGCTCGCCGAGCTGCTGCTCAAGAAAGCTCAGATAACATTCCTCCTGAAGTTGCAGGTTCGGATGGAAAGACAAAAGGACAGCAAACTGATACAAAAAAGTCAGTAGATACAGCTAAAGCAGAAGCCGATAAAAAAGCTGCTGAAGCAAAGAAACAAGCGGAAGTCGATAAAAAAGCCGCTGAGGCAAAACGTCAGGCTGAAGTTGATAAAAAAGCAGCAGAAGCCAAGAAGCAAGCAGAAGCTGATAAGAAAGCTGCTGAAGCTAAACACAAAGCTGAAGCCGAGAAAAAAGCGGCAGAAGCTAAACATCAAGCCGAGGCAGACAAAAAAGCTGAAGCTAAGAAGCATGCTGAAGCAGAAAAGAAAACAGCAGAAGCTAAGCACAAAGCTGACGCTGAGAAAAAAGCTGAAGCAGAGAAAGCGCGTGAGCTGCTTGAAAATGGCGATAAAAAGTGGATGGTACAAGTTGCATTGGCTGCCAATCAGGCAAATGCAGATGCTGTTGTCTCTAAACTACGTGCTAAAGGTTATAAGGTTACGACAAGTCCGACCAGTAAAGGTATCCGTATTATGGTTGGACCTGCGAAAGACCGTGATACAGCAGATGCAGCTCGTAAGAAAATTACCTCTGACTCCAGTTTAAACATGAAGTCAGCTTGGGTCATTGATTGGGTGCCCTTAGATCAGCGCTAATCTGATCTAAGGTTGATTCAAGATCTAATTAAGATGGATTCGACAATTGTTGTTGAATCCATTTTACATTTTCAGGGGTAAATAAACGGTCAATATTTTTCCAAATAATATGATAACCATATCCGCCTTGCTTCATTTCTTTAACTGCATCATCAATTGCCCAATGTTCAAAAATAATTCGATACATCGCTACGCTAGCGCCAGTACGGTCTGAACCGTGGTAGCAGTGTAATAAAACACGTTGATTATTTTGTTTAGCAATTTTAATTTGCTGCATGACTTCTAACAGATCTTGTCTGTTAATTGCCCATGTATCGATAGGAATGTGAACAAGATTAAAATTTTCATTTTTAAATACTAATTCATCTGAGTCTTTAGCTCTTAAATTAATAATAGTTCCAATTTGATGGTGCTTTAACTCGGGAATCATTGCTGCATTTGGTTGTTCGCTACGAAAAACATCATTACTCACTTGATAGAAATTATGTGTTTGAGAAACTAAAGTTCCCCAATCTTTGGGTCTATGCTCATGTGCAATGCTTTCATGTTGCATACATCCCTGCAGGTTTAGACACAGAACAAGGGAGATGAGGGAGATTTTTTTCATGTTTGATACCGTCGAAGCTCATGAGGATCATGGGCACAAATAATTTCAATCGTTGGCTCATGTTGAGCCAAATGCTGTAATTTTTTAAGGTTAATAAGACGCTTTTCATTATCTTCTGCAAACGTTTTTTCCAGAAGGGTTAGCGATCTTAATTTATTTTCAGGATTTAACTCTAGATGTGAGTAGTAAGCATCTCCGCAGAACAACAGCCACTGATTTTGTTGTTTGATGGCAATACCACAATGTCCAGCGGAATGGCCTAATAATGGCACCATTAAAATTTCATCTTGGAATAACGGAAAACCTTTTACTTTTTCAAGATTAAACCATTTTTCACCTTGCTGATATTCAACGAAATTCCAGTATCGATGCTGATTATATTGATTGGTTCTATAGCGAAGTTTACCTTTAAAATTAGGTAATTGTGCAGCATTATATTCAGTGGCTAAGACATGAACTGTGGCATGAGGAAAGTCAGAAATGCCACCTGCATGGTCAAAGTCGAGGTGAGTCACAAAGATGTGCTGTACATCTTTAGGATGAAAACCTAGTTTTTGTATTTGCTGGATTGCACTGAATTCAAGATTCGTCTCAATTTTCCCCAAACGTTTAACTAACGAGCCAAGGCGTTGTTGCATGTGTAAATAGTCTTGCAGACCAAATCCTGTATCAATGAGTACAAGCCCGCGGTCCGTCTCTATTAAAAGGCAATGGCACACCACTTCAGCTTTCCAGCCTTTCTGCCCAAATAAAGGTGCGCAGACAGGACACATACTGCCGCATTTTAAATGATGAATTTTATGGATCATGATTATTGTTTTTTGAACAAACTCCTTGGAAGTTATAACTGATCTCGACACTAAAAACCATGTGTATTCAATAATGAAAAAAAGCCATCGGGTGAGATGGCTTGGAGATGGAAACATTTGGCTCTATGTTTGGGCTAGTTTTCTTTATGCTTTTTTTATTATTGGTTAAGCGGTTCGCTTGTCTTGAAAATAAGCATTTCAGATGCTTGCCTACGCACTACGTTTGTCTTGCGCTTTGATTAAAGCCTTTTTAAAGGCTTTAATCTTGCTCAGGCTGTGGTGTGAGGCGCAAATAAGGTTTTACTGCGGTATAGCCTTTAGGGAAGCGCTGTTTAATTTCTTCTTCATCTTTTAAAGAAGGAACAATCACAACATCCTCACCTTGTTTCCAGTTCGCAGGCGTAGCCACTTTATGCTTATCTGTTAATTGTAATGAATCCACAACACGTAAGACTTCATTGAAGTTACGACCAGTTGAAGCAGGGTAGGTAATAATTAAACGAACTTTCTTGTTTGGATCAATAATGACTAAAGAACGAACTGTAAGTGTTTCACTCGCATTTGGATGAATGAAATCGTAAAGTTCAGACACTTTACGGTCTTTGTCAGCAATAATTGGAAAATTAACCGTAGTATTTTGAGTTTCGTTAATGTCGTTAATCCAGCCTTTATGCGATTCAACATCATCTACAGATAGGGCAATCGCTTTAACATTACGTTTTTCAAATTCGTCTTTTAATTTTGCTGTATAACCTAACTCTGTTGTACATACAGGCGTATAGTCAGCGGGATGTGAAAATAAAATGCCCCAACTATCGCCTAAAAAATCATAAAAATGAATTGTGCCTTCGCTTGATTCTTGTTGAAAATCAGGGGCAGTGTCTCCTAATCGTAATGTCATGATCTTTCCTCAGTTGCTTAAAATTTGTTATGTGCTGACATGAATATGACGCAATTTATTTATTATTAAAATTATTGTTTTTTTATTTTATTATGAATTTTTTATATAAGTGTAAATATATATGACTAAAACTCACTAATTTAAGAACTGAATCAATGTAACTTTAAGATAAATTTGCTAAATTAGATTTCTCGGAAGTTGTGTTCAATAGATGAGCGTTAATATTGAGTTTTTAGGTGCCGGACATATTCAGCGGCCTTAGAGAAAGGTTGAAACCGTTTGTCTAACTATCAGATTTTTTTTATGGGTTTTGTGCAAAACCCTTGTACTTCAAATTTCTGGCACCATAATAAACGACTGAGAAAAAATTTATTCATTTGACCAAGCAAGATTTAGAGAGTTTATCCATGTTGGCAAGTCTGATCGGAGGTATCTTCGGTACAAAAAATGAGCGTGAACTCAAACGCATGCGCAAAATTGTTGAGCAAATCAATGCGCTCGAGCCGACGATATCAGCTTTAAGCGATGCAGACTTATCTGCAAAAACTCCAGAATTCAAACAACGTTATAACAATGGCGAAAGTTTAGATAAGTTACTTCCTGAAGCGTTTGCAGTTTGTCGTGAGGCAGCAAAACGTGTAATGGGCATGCGTCACTATGATGTGCAATTGATTGGTGGTATTACTCTACACGAAGGCAAAATTGCCGAAATGCGTACCGGTGAAGGTAAAACCCTTATGGGTACTTTAGCGTGTTATTTAAACGCATTAAGTGGTCAAGGCGTTCATGTGATTACTGTGAACGATTACTTGGCACAACGTGATGCTGAGTTAAACCGTCCATTATTTGAATTTCTAGGTTTAAGCATTGGTACAATTTATTCAATGCAAGAACCGTCAGAAAAAGCAGCGGCTTACCTTGCTGACATTACCTATGGTACCAACAACGAATTTGGTTTTGACTACTTACGTGACAACATGGTGTTTTCTTTAGCAGAAAAGAAACAACGTGGTTTGCACTATGCCATTATCGATGAAGTTGACTCAATCTTGATTGATGAGGCGCGTACCCCATTAATTATTTCTGGTCAAAGTGAAGACTCTTCACACCTCTATACTGCAATCAATACGATTCCACCAAAATTACACCCGCAAAAAGAAGAAAAAGTTGCCGATGGTGGACATTTCTGGATTGATGAAAAGCAGCGTTCAGTTGAAATGACTGAAATCGGTTATGAAACTGTAGAACAAGAACTCATTCAAATGGGCTTGTTGGCTGAAGGCGAAAGCTTATATTCAGCAACAAACTTAAACCTTGTTCACCATGTATCTGCTGCTATTCGTGCGCACTTCTTATTCCAACGTGATGTTCACTATATTATTCATGATGGTGAAGTGATCATTGTTGATGAGCACACTGGTCGTACAATGCCGGGTCGTCGTTGGTCAGAAGGTTTGCACCAAGCAGTTGAAGCAAAAGAAGGCTTGGAAATTCAGCCTGAAAACCAAACTTTAGCAACAACTACATTCCAGAACTATTTCCGTCTTTATAAAAAGCTTTCAGGTATGACAGGTACTGCTGATACTGAAGCTGCGGAAATGAAAGAGATTTACGGTCTTGATGTTGTCATTATTCCGACTCACCGACCAATGATTCGTAACGACCAAAACGATTTAATCTACTTAAACCGTAATGGTAAATATAATGCGATTATTCAAGAAATTATGAATATTCGCGAACAAGGTGTTGCACCGATTCTAATTGGTACAGCAACCATTGAAGCTAGTGAAATTCTATCTTCTAAGTTGATGCAAGCTGGTATTCACCACGAAGTGTTGAACGCTAAACAGCACGAGCGTGAAGCAGACATTATTGCTCAGGCGGGTAGCCCGAATGCAGTAACAATTGCAACCAACATGGCTGGTCGTGGTACAGATATTATCTTAGGTGGTAACTGGAAGGCGAAACTTGCCAAGCTTGAAAACCCGACAGCAGAAGATGAAGCCCATCTGAAAGCACAATGGGAACAAGACCACGAAGATGTATTGCAAGCAGGTGGTTTGCATATTATTGGTTCTGAGCGCCATGAATCACGCCGTATTGATAACCAGTTACGTGGTCGTGCGGGTCGTCAAGGTGACCCTGGTGTTTCTCGCTTCTATTTATCTCTTGAAGATGACCTCATGCGTATTTTCGCAGGTGACCGTGTTGTTGCCATGATGCGTGCAATGGGCTTACAGGAAAATGAAGCGATTGAACACAAAATGGTAAGCCGTTCTATCGAAAATGCACAACGTAAAGTTGAAGCACGTAACTTCGATATTCGTAAGAACCTATTAAAATACGATGACGTGAATAATGAACAACGTAAGATCATTTATTCACAACGTGATGAAGTGTTAGCGGAAAACACTTTACAAGAATACGTTGAAGAAATGCATCATGAAGTCATGCAAGCCATGATTGCTAACTTTATTCCACCAGAGTCCATTCACGACCAATGGGATGTGGAAGGCTTGGAAAATGCTTTACGTATTGATTTAGGTATTGAGTTACCAGTTCAGGAGTGGTTAGAGCAAGATCGTCGTCTTGATGAAGAAGGTCTAGTTGAACGTATTAGCGATGAAGTGCTTACACGTTATCGTCAACGTCGTGCACAAATGGGTGATGAGTCGGCAGCAATGCTTGAACGTCATTTCGTACTAAATTCTCTTGATCGTCATTGGAAAGACCATTTGGCTGCAATGGATTATTTGCGCCAAGGTATCCACTTACGTGGCTACGCGCAAAAGAACCCAGAGCAGGAATACAAAAAAGAAGCATTTAACTTGTTTGTAAACATGTTGGGCGTCATTAAAACTGATGTTGTGACTGATTTGTCTCGTGTACATATCCCAACACCAGAAGAACTTGCAGAAATGGAAGCTCAACAACAACAGCAAGCAGAAGCAATGAAGCTTTCTTTTGAGCATGATGATGTTGATGGCTTAACTGGTGAAGTGACTGCTTCTCAGGAAACACTCAATGAGTCGGTTGATAACCAACAAATGTTCCCTGTTCCTGAAAGTCGCAATGCACCGTGTCCATGTGGTTCTGGTTTAAAATATAAGCAGTGTCACGGCAAAATTTAATTTGCTGGATAAAAAAAAGCAGAACAATTGTTCTGCTTTTTTTTGGTTTGTAGTAAGCCTGTGAATAATGTTTGCAGTTTTAAGCATTAAATGCTATTTACTTCTCATCCAGAGTGTATGTTGGAAAGACAATGAAAAAAGTATTACAACCCTTATTTTTAGCTGTTCTTGCTGTGCCAAGTTTTGTTTTCGCAGCAGAAACAACTTCAGCCCCTCAAACAACAACGGTTGCTAAAGTTCGTGCAGCAACTGGTCCAACTTCGGCTCAGGCTGTAGTGAAGCAAGAAAACACGACGGTAATTAGCCCTCGTACAGGTATTCGTTATACATTGGGTAATACAGGTAATCGCCCAATCATTTTACAAACTGCTGCGATTGCTCCAGCAAACTCTGCAAACATTAATCGTATTGTTGCAACTAACCCAGCGTTGTCTGCGAAAAGCCAAGAAAAAGCAAAAATTGCTTTAATTGGTGAAGCCGCAGTTGCGGGTGCAGCAGCTGTAGCAGCAAATAATGTAACTGCTCCAGCGGCGACAAATGGTGTTGCGCCAGCGAACCCTGCATCAATGAATTAATTTTCATATATAAAAAAGCCGGTCAATTTTGAACCGGCTTTTTTATATTAGGGTGTTTGAAAATATTTAAATCTGATTATTTACATCGTCATTTTTTGTTTCACGTATTAATAAAAACGCGACCAACGATAAAAGTGATGCTGCTGTCAGATAATAACCTACAGCATATAAACCGTAAGTTTCAGCAAGTTTTGTGGCAATCAGTGGAGCAAACGATGCGCCAAAAATACCAGCTAAGTTAAAGGTTAATGCTGAACCTGTATAACGAACTGAAATTGGGAAAATCTCAGAAAGAACCGTACCAATTGGGCCATAGGTTAAACCCATAATTGATAGGCCAGTACATAAGAAAAGAAAAACGATAAGAGTATTTCCAGACTCTAGCATGCTAGAGAAGAATAATCCGAAGATCGCAGCAGCAATACATACGCCAACTGAAGTGGCTTTACGTCCAAATTTTTCTGCAAAAATAGCAGATAAAGGAATGAATGCTGCAAAACAAAGTGTCGCAAAAAGTTGAAGTTCTAAAAACTCACCACGTGCATAACCCAGTTTCGTCGTTCCCCAGTTAAGCGCGAACACTGTAGTGAGATAAAACACAACGAATGTACAGATCGCTGCAATCGTGCCGAGAATAAGCTTACCCGTATGTTTGGTAACGACTTCTTTAAATGGAATATTAACTTCTTTTTGTTTATCTAAAACTTTCTGGAAAGCTGGAGTTTCATGGAGTTTTAAACGGATATATAAACCAACAATGACCAAAATTGCACTCGCAATAAATGGAATACGCCAGCCCCATTGCATGAATGCCTGTTCAGGAATAGCCGCACTTAAAAGTAAGAATGATCCAGTTGCTAAAATAAAACCAATAGGGGCGCCAAGCTGTGGGAACATGCCATACCATGCACGCTTACCTTCTGGTGCATTTTCAGTTGCAAGTAGTACAGCACCACTCCATTCACCCCCTAGACCTAAGCCTTGTCCTAGACGGCAAGCCGCTAGTAGTAAGGGAGCCACAATCCCGATTTGTGCATAAGTTGGAAGTAGGCCAATACATACCGTTGATATACCCATGGTCAGCAAAGCTGCCACTAGTGTTGCTTTACGGCCAATACGATCCCCTAAGTGGCCAAATAAGGCTGCACCGATAGGACGAGCAATAAAGGCGATCGCAAAGGTTGCCAGAGACTGTAAGACTGCGGCACTGCCACTGCTAGCAGGGAAAAACAGGTGTGGAAAGATAATCACGGCAGCAGTTGCATAGATATAAAAGTCGAAGAACTCAATGGTTGTACCGACTAAGCTTGCAAATAAAACTCGTGCTTTTGAATTAGTGGCTACTACAGGAGCAGCAGTCGCAGAGGTTGACTCCATATAAGTCCTTATATCAATTAAAATTTATTTTTAGTTTGCTATCCTTTTTTAAAAGATAATTTTCTTAAAGAATAGCGTGAAAGAACATCATCCATGACTCTTTCAGGATCACTGAATATGAGTGAAAAATGGACTAAATAACGTACCAATAGATTGCAAGAAAGTGTGCTCCTGCACCTAAAAGCACAAAAATATGCCAGATTGCATGGGTATATCTTACCTTTTTTAATGCGTAAAACAATGCTCCAACAGTGTAAGCTAAGCCCCCAGTAATTAAGAACATCAAAGCATCTTTACTTAAATAAGTACGCATATCATCCATTACAAAAACTGCAAGCCATCCCATTAGAACATAAGCAAGTAATGAGATTTTCTGAAAACGGTGAATGAAAACTAACTTGAAAAGTGTACCAATTGCAGCAATGGCCCAAAGTGCAATAAGCAATATATGGGCTTTGGGTGTAGGTATCGCAATACTTAAAAACGGGGTATATGTTCCTGCAATTAAGTAATAAATAGCAGTGTGATCGAGTTTTTTATACCAGTAACGTAAGTTTTGGGTTTGCGCAAAGTGATAAAGAGTTGAACTGGTAAAAACGAGAATTAGGCTAAAAGCGTATACCCACAAACCTACCCACTGAGCAGTTGGAAGATAAGATCCTTTTATAATTAAAAGGATAGCGGCAACCACGGCCATAATAACGCCAGCACCATGGCTATAGGCATTAAAAAGTTCTTCTTTGGGGTCGTAAGTTTCTAACACCGATTTACTCATAAGTTTATTTTTTTGATTAAAAATACAAATGTATAGAAATACAAAACAGTCGTAAAGTTATTTTATTTTTAATCCTATACCCTTTAAACTTTCAGTTTATATGAGTCACCATTCTTTAGGTATATCTGTGTCGGTTTTCTCCTTTGAGCAAGAACAGCAATTCTTTCATGAAATCAAACAAATGCTTGATGAGCAGAGTTTTGAGCGTTTGATTTTGAGTCAATATAAAGGAGAGTTGGCACAACTAGAAAAAATCACTTTCCGCATTGTAGAGTTAAATGGGCAAAAACAACTTTCGGCTTTATATCACCACACTACTCAAGATGTGACCAAAAACTATACCTTTGAAGAGGGTTTAGAACAGATCGCAACGTTGATTGTGCAATGTAAACAAGCAAATTTATTTTCAACTCTGCAAGAAATTCAGCTTAAAAAAAATAAGAAAAAAGCCATGCTTAATATTGGTAAAAAACAAAGTACGAATATGTCTCCAACTGTACAAGCGCATGATCGTGAGAAACAGCGTTATGTACAGCAGAGTAGTGCATTTCTAAAAGAGCTTGGTATTACCGATGAAAAAGCTCAAATCATTCCAAGTATGGCTCGAAAATGGAAGCAGATTAATAAATTTATCGAAATTTTTGCGAGCGCGTATGAACAAATTGATGCAGAGCAAAAAGAATTACGCATCGTCGATTTTGGTTCAGGGAAAGGTTATTTAACTTTTGCTTTGTATGATTATTTACAGGAACAACAAAAGATTCCTTTAATTACGGGTGTAGAGCTGCGCCGTAACTTGGTGGAGTTCTGCCAGAATGTGGCAGACAAAGTGCATTTTAATCATTTGGACTTTTTTGAAGGTGATGTACGTAGTTATCAGCCAGAAAAGCTAGACGTTATGATTGCTTTGCATGCGTGTGATATCGCGACTGATTTTGCCATTCATACCGGAATTCGTTTGAACGCTTCAATGATTATGTGCGCACCGTGCTGTCACAAAGAGTTGCGTCCACAACTGCATAGTCCTGAAGTTCTACAACCGATGCTACAGTTTGGTATTCATGCTGGGCAACAAGCTGAGATGTTGACCGATACATTACGTGCGTTACTTTTAAAAGCGTATGGTTATGAAACTAAAGTTTTTGAGTTTGTATCGCTTGAGCATACCAGCAAAAACAAAATGATTTTGGCAACAAAACGCAAGAATGTTTCACAACCTGATGCAAAGATTATGGCTCAAATCCAAGCATTAAAAGAAATGTACGGGATTAAAAAACAGACCTTAGAATTGTTGTTACAAGATCAGTTGCCAATCGAAAATATTGGCTGCAAATGCTAAGAAGGCGAGTAGGATGTATGAAGTTATAGCGGGTGGTTGGGAACAGCTTGAGAAAGATGCGAAATACATCCGTGAGCAAGTCTTTATTCAAGAGCAAGGCATTGCATCCGAAGATGAATGGGATGATTTTGATGCCACTGCTGTGCACTTTATGGTGTATGACAAAGAGCAGCCTATTGCTACAGCACGTTTGTTACCGCAGCATAGTGTAGGACGTGTTGCTGTTTTAATACCTTATCGAAAGCAGGGTATAGGTAAAATTTTAATGCAGCATATTATTGACTATGCGCGTAACCAGAAACTGCCTTATTTAAAGCTTTCCGCGCAAACTTATGTGACAGCTTTTTATGAGGCTCTAGGTTTTAACGTGCAGGGTGAAGTTTACCAAGATTGTGGTATTCCACATATCAATATGATTTTAGCGTTAAGTTGAGATTCCTTTGTAGAAATCTCAACTTTGAATTACTTCATCGCATTCCAGTTTTCGATGGCTTGTAAGCCAGTCTCTAAACCAACTTCGTAACTATAACGAAGCTTTTTCGGATTTGTGGTTAAACGTCCAGCCATATTTTTAAGTGGCGGTGGGCAAACTTCTAAAATTTGCTGGTCTGGATTATTGCCACGAACAAAATCTACCGAAGCGTTATAACGGGCACAACGGTTTCGTAAACTGCTTGCAAAACCATAGTAATGTTTAAACGCATATTTTGCGAGGAATTGATCCCCTCGGCTACTGCCCTTAAAGTAATTTTTAGGACGAGTGCGTAAAACTAACAGCTTTTTAACGCCACTTTGCTGTGCTGTCCAGCGAACGGGTAAGGCATCTGCAACGCCGCCATCAAAGTATGGTTCACCCATAATATCGACGGGATGGCGCGTTAAAACCGGAATTGAGCTAGAAGCACGCAGTGCATTTAACAGATTATCTTTACCAGCACGAAGATACTCAGCATGACCAGTTTTGGCATGCGTCAACACCATATAAAAATCTGGATTTTTGGCAAAAAGGCTCTGTTGATCAAGAGGATGTTCTTTTTCACCAATTTCCCACATCCATTTTAAATCGAGTAAATCGCCACCTTTAAAGAAGCGCTTATAATCGATAAATTCAGGACGGAGGGAATGATCAATATAAAATGTTAAAGTTCGGCCTTGTTGACCTGCTAAGTAATTAGCCACATTGGTCGAACCGGAAGATACACCAACATATAAGTCAAAAGGATTGAACTGTTGTTGTAGAAAAGCATCAAGTACACCACTGGTAAAGGCACCACGCATGCCTCCACCTTCTACAACTAGTGCATTGCGGGAAAAATCTGTCATTTGAAAAATATCTGATTACTGATGTGAATGCTGATGTTCTTGCATGTCCATTCCAGGCATGTTGTCATGCTGACTTTGTTGATCTGTCGATTTTTCAGCTTTTTGTTGCATTTCGTGCTGTTGAGCTTTGCGCTGAGCACCTGGCATATAGTCAGGTTCATTACTCATTGCTAAATAGAAAAAGCCAAGGAAAATCGCACTTAAAACACCAACGATCAGAACAAATTTCCAGCCTAAAACTGCTGATTCGGAAGAATTTTTATCGGACATAAGGATTTCTCGAATGTGCTGTAGAAGCACAAAAATGAAGTCTATTTATAGCATATTTAGGCTGTAGGCAGAAATCTTAAAGAACATAAAGAAAAACCCATATAAATAAAATATATTTATATGGGTAAGGTTTATGCAGTTTTTAAATATTTAATAGATTTAAATTATTGAATATTTTGTTTCTGCTCAGCTTTGGTTTTTAGTAATGCTGGTGGTGTGAATCTCTCACCATATTTGGTAGCTAACTCTTCGGCGCGTTTTTCTGCTTTCTCAATACCATATTGATTGAGGAATTGAATCGCTCCACCAGTCCAAGGGGCATAACCAATTCCAAAAATAGAACCGACATTGGCATCAATAACCGATTCCAACACACCTTCTTCGTAACAACGTAAGGTATCTAAGGCTTGTACAAACAAAATGCGATCTATCATATCCTGCTCAGAAATATCATGATCTTTCTGCCAGCGGTTTAAGCCTTCCCATAGGTGTTTTTTACCATTTTCAGGATAGTCATAGAAACCTGCGCCAGCAGCTTTACCTTTACGGTTTAATTCATGAATCATGGTATGAATCACTTCATCTACTGGTGTTTTCGGTAGCTCTTTGCCTTCGGCTTGTAAAGCTTTACGTGCTTCGCTAGCAACATGCTCGGTTAAAGTTAAAGACACTTCATCTTGAATCGCAAGTGGTCCCACAGGCATGCCTGCTTTCAGTGCTGCCATTTCAATACGTGCTGGGTGGACACCTTCGGCAAGCAAGCGCATACCTTCTTGAATAAAAGTACCAAATACACGACTGGTAAAGAAGCCACGGCTGTCATTGACAACAATTGGTGTTTTTCCAATTTGCTGTACGAAATCGTAGGCTTTCACAAGTGTCTCTGCGGAGGTATTTTTACCTTTGATAATTTCAACCAACTGCATTTTGTCGACAGGGCTAAAGAAATGTAGACCGATAAAAGCTTTATCATCTTTACTTGCTTGCGCTAAGCCTGTGATTGGCAGGGTCGATGTATTTGATGCCATTACGCCGTTAGGTACTAAATATTGTTCGGCTTCTTGAGTGACTTTGGCTTTGAGTTCTTGATTTTCAAATACCGCTTCAATAATTAAGTCACAGCCTTGAAGGTCTTGAGCTGACGCTGTAGCCGTAATGAGCGATAAAACCTGATCACGTTTCTCTGCGGTCATACGGCCTTGTGAAACACGTTTATCTAAGAGTTTTTGTGAGTAAGCTTTGCCTTTCTCAGCATTTTCAAAAGATACATCTTTAAGTACAACTGGAATGCCTTTAATGGCTGTTGAATAGGCAATGCCCGCACCCATCATGCCTGCACCTAACACACCCACTTTAGTGGCTTGCCATTTTGCAACGTCGGCAGGGCGGCTCGCACCAGACTTAATTGCATTTAAACCATGCCAGAAAGTGCCGATCATATTTTTAGAAATTTGACCTGTTGTAAGCTGAGTAAAGTAGCGAGACTCAATGCGCAGTGCAGTGTCTACATCGACTTGAGCGCCTTCAACTGCAGCTGCCATAATTGCTTCAGGGGCAGGGTAACAGCCTTTGGTTTTGTCTTTTAACATGGCTGGTGCAATCGCGAGGACTTGTGCAACTGCCGGAGTTTTTGGGTCACCACCCGGAATTTTATAACCCTTCACGTCAAAAGGCTGTTGAGATTTCGGATTTGCCTTTATCCAAGCAATTGCTTTATCTAAAAGCTCTTGTTCATTTTCAGCAGTATCATGAATTAAACCTAAAGATTTGGCTTTATCGACACCGAACTGTTTGCCTTCCATTAAAAATGGAAATGCATTTTGAAGCCCAAGCAGACGTACCATACGCACAATACCGCCGCCGCCCGGTAATAAACCTAAAGTAACTTCTGGTAGGCCAAATTTGCTTTTCGAGTCATTGATTGCAATACGGTGATGGCAACTTAATGCAATTTCCCATCCACCGCCCAGTGCTGTGCCATTTAATGCTGCAACAACTGGAATACCAAGCGTTTCTATTGTACGTAAATGACCTTTTAGCTTTTCAACCATATTGAAAAAGTCAGTTGCATGCTCAGGTTGAACTTGAATTAGCTCATCTAAATCACCGCCTGCAAAGAACGTTTTCTTAGCCGAACGGAAAATAACGCCTGAAAGTTCTGTTTCTGTTTTAAGTTTCTGAGTGACCTCATCAAGTGAGTCACGAAACTCAGCATTCATGGTGTTCGCAGATTGACCAGTTGAATCAAGTGTCAAGATGACAATATTGTCGGCATTTTGTTCGTATTGAATTGCACTCATTTTTTATATCCCTAATTTTTATACGCGTTCAATAATGGTGGCAATACCCATACCACCGCCAACACAGAGCGTCGCTAGACCACGCTTTTTATCTTGTCGTTCAAGCTCATCAAGTAGTGTGCCCAAAATCATGGCACCTGTTGCTCCTAGCGGATGGCCTAAAGCAATCGCACCACCATTTACGTTTACTTTTTCAGCAGGGACGTTGAGTTCACTAATAAAACGCATAACGACTGCTGCGAATGCTTCGTTGACTTCAAATAGGTCAATATCATCAATCGTAAGGCCTGCTTTTTCCAAGGCTTTACGTGCAGCAGGCGCAGGACCAATTAGCATGATGGTTGGGTCAGTACCGACTAATGCAGTCGCCAAAACTTTAGCGCGTGGTTTTAAATTTTGTTCTTTTACTGCTTTTTCTGAAGCTAATAAAACGACAGCTGCTCCATCGACAATACCTGATGAGTTACCTGCGTGATGAACATGATTGATTTTTTGTGCTTCTGGATATTTTTGTAAAGCGACTGCATCAAAGCCCATTTGCCCCATCATTTCAAAACTTGGGTTGAGCTTTGCAAGACCTTCTAGTGTGGTATGGCCTTTAATAAATTCATCTTTTTCTAAAATCACCACACCTGAATGATCTTTGACTGGCACAACTGATTGGTCAAAATAACCATTTGCTTGAGCTGCCGCTGCTTTTTGTTGTGACTTCACTGCAAAGTTATCGACATCTTCACGGTTATAGCCATCTAAGGTTGCAATCAGGTCGGCCCCGATACCTTGTGGAACAAATGATGACTTAATGTTTGTTTCTGGGTCTAAAGCCCACGGCCCGCCGTCAGAACCCATTGGAATACGTGACATTGATTCAACGCCACCAGCAACGACCAAATCTTCCCAACCAGAGCGGACTTTCATGGCTGCCATGTTGACTGCTTCTAAACCTGATGCACAAAAGCGGTTAATTTGTACACCAGCAACATCATCATTCCAGCCTGCAGCAATTGCTGCGGTTTTGGCAATGTCCCCACCTTGATCTCCAATTGGCGTTACGCAGCCCAGAACAATGTCGTCCACTTTAGATGTATCAAGCTGATGGCGTTGCTGCAATTCGTTTAATAGGGTGGTGAGTAATGTGATTGGTTTTACTTCGTAAAGAGAGCCGTCTTTTTTTCCTTTTCCGCGTGGTGTGCGAATGGCATCAATAATATAAGCCTCGCTCATAACAGTTCCTTTTTTATTGCTTAAAATTTATTTGTGTTTTGAGTGTACTGGTTTTAAGAGCGAGTGCAATGACGATAAGCGCACCAGTCAGGTGATGATTTTTGCCAATTTGATGAGAGATAAGTAATCCAGCCAATTGTTAAATTTGGTGTTCTTTTACATGTTTGGAAATATCTTCGATTAGACTAGCCTTTGGAAATTATTAGTATAAGTGATGGGCCAAAGCACATGATAAAAACAAAGCGTCACTATGCTGTCATGGCATTGATATTGTCACTTTGGGGATGTGATTCATCTGGAAAAAATCTTGAAAATAATAAAGTAAGTGAGGATAAAAAAATGGGCCAAACTTATTCAAATCAAGTTACTGACGAGAGAATGTTATTGGTATTGTCTGCACCATCTGTGCATGATGCTTATTACAAATCAGCGTTTCAACAGATTGTGGATTTCCAGATTGCTTATGCAAAATCAATTTTAGGCAATGACAACGTAGTCATTTTGGTGGATGAAGACACGAAGCCTTATTTCACCGGTAAAGTTCCTGAAGATATTTTATTGGTGGATGATATTCGCGATATTTGGATGCGGGACTTCAGCACGGTTAATCCTGAGCAGCCTGTGCAATTTACTTATACTTGGGCATCAATGACTCAGAAGCAAAGTAAAGACGTGCAAAAAAGTTTTAATCAATTTGCTGATCGTTATCAAATTCAAAGAGCCAAAACTGATTTGATGATTGATGGGGGAAATCTTGTAGATGACTATGCAGGTCGTGTAATTACGACAACACGTTTTATGCAAGATAATGAGCTTAGCTACAATGAGGCCAAACAAGAGTTAAAAGCAACATTGGGTGCAACAGAGGTTGCGATTCTCGAACCAGATGAAGAAGTACTGGCACATTCAGATGGCATGGTCAGTTGGGTGGATAAAAATACATTGCTTGTGAATGACTACTCAAAAAACCCATCATTTAGGTCAATAATAATGAAGGAATTAAAAACTTCTTTTCCAACTGCAAAAATTGTGGAAGTTCCTGTTGAGTATAAAACCAATCCTAAAGGTCAATGGGAAGGTTTTGAATCAGCTTGTGGCGTAAATTTGAATGCGACGGTCACACATAATAATATTTATGTGCCCACATTTAATATGCCGCATGACGAGAAAGCATTAACGATCATCAAGCAAAATACCAGTAAGAAAGTCATTTCTGTGAATGCGGAAAATGTTTGTCCAATGGGCGGCAGCGTGCGTTGTCTCACTTGGCAAGTGGCAGGAGATAATGCTGTAAAACTTATTCAAGCTGCTAGACATAAATAATTTGATTTAAAACTGGTATCAATTTATTCATAAGCTGATACCAGTTCTTTAAACTCGCATGCTTTTTTCATTGTGCTAATAACAAATGAAGTTTATTTATATTGTTTGTATGAGAGGTTCGGATAAATCTACACCTTGGCCAACACTTGACTTAAAAACAATAATTACAATATATCGGACTTGATAATTTAATTTGGCTAGATGATTAGCAACCATTTTTCCATGGCGTCATACAAGTGAACATAAATCAAATTTTGAGATTGTCGACGAGCAAAATCAGCTTTTTTATAATCATTGTTAGTCAAGTAAATGGTATATGTACGTTTGACTACTTATCTATTTGAAAAGCAGTATTCAACTGCAAAAAGTTGAATACTGCTTTTAGAAATTATTAATTGTGATAACCGTGTAGCTGACGATATAAACCAGGCGTTACACCAGTCCATTTTTTAAATGCACGATGGAAGGTACTGGTTTCACTAAAGCCAACCTGTTGAGCAACATCTTCAAGTGTTAATTCAGGGTTGAGCAACAAGTGAATAGCAGCATCTCGACGTAAAGCGTCTTTTACGCCTTGGTAGCTTTTACCTTCAGCAGCCAAGCGGCGGCGTAAGGTTTGCGGAGATAAATACAGCATTGATGCAACGTCATTAAGCGTTGGCATTTCTTCACCAATTTGGCTCTTAAGTACGTCACGAATACGAGAAGTCAATGAGTTGGTGTTTTTGAATTTTACTAAAAGCTGAGCAGGGGCTGCTTTTAGGAACTCTTCTAGCGTTTTTTCATCTTGGCGGATTGGTAAATCAAGATAATCAGCTGCAAAAGTTATTTCGGTGCGAGGTGCATCAAACTGCATGACTGGCGCAAAGAATAACGCGTCATATTCATCTGCATGTGCAGGACGCGGATAGCTAAAATGAACACGTTCTAACGGTAAACGACGTTCAATCAGCCACGATGCTAAACCATGCCAAATCATGAGCATACTTTCAGTAATGAAATGATCTGGATCTAATGTTTTTGGAATGAGAGGTACTAAACGCGCTTCGTGTTTGTCACGCTCTAGTGTTACCGACCATTCATCACCAAATAACTTGTAAAATTGAGATGAAAGTTCGAGAGCTTGTCCCAAAGTTTTTGCATGAATAATCAACTGACACATAATGGCAAAAGTGCCCAAACGACGTGGTTGTACATCAAAACCGACGTGTTCGTCTTGGGTGACCATCCATAGCATTTTTATAAAACGGGTATATTGTTCTGGTGAGATTCGAGCTTTAGGTTGACGTAATAGTTCCGCTTCGATACCCACATGTGAAAGTAACGTCTCGACATCCATGCCAAGGCGTTTTACGCCTGTCAAAGCCGCATTCACGAAGTGGATGCTAATCGTATCGCGACTCATATTGAATCCTTCAGTCTCTTTGATGTTCACTTTAAATTGACCTAAATGACCGTCTAAAAAAATAAATTGGCGATTTACAACAGTGTAAAAGCACTTTTTACATGTTAAATTGCCGAAATGATCAAGGTAAATGGCTGAACATGACATTGTTTTAGAATATTTGCTTAACTAATATAAAAGAAAATTCGAATAATAGTGGTTAAAAATACGATGACGACAGCATTAAACGGACTTAAAGTTCTCGATTTCTCGACGCTCTTACCTGGACCTTTTGCCACAATGTACTTAGCCGATATGGGCGCAGAAGTTATCCATATCGAATCTCCATCACGTCCAGATCTCATCCGGATTATGCCGCCCTATGCCAATGGACAGGCGACTGCACATAGTTATCTAAATCGAAATAAACAGTCGATTGTTCTAGATTTAAAAGATGCTGCCAGTATTGATCTGATAAAAGCCAAGATTTCCGAGTTTGATATTGTCATAGAACAGTTTCGGCCAGATGTTATGCGCCGTTTAGGGCTAGACTATGCAACACTTGCAGAAATTAACCCGCGTTTAATTTATTGCTCAATCACAGGTTATGGACAAACTGGAAACTATAAAGATCGAGCTGGACACGACATTAATTACTTAGCTTTAGCGGGTATTGCAGGTTATAGCGGTCGACAAGATAGCGGCCCGCCACCGCTTGGCATTCAGGTTGCTGATATTGCAGGCGGATCATTACATGCAGTTATTGCTATTTTGGCTGCGGTTGTCGAACGCAGTCGTAGTGGTATGGGACAATATATTGATATTTCCATGACCGATTGTGTGGCGAGTCTAAATAGCATGGCAGCATCAGCCGCACTTGCAGGTCAAGTTGAGCAGGCGCCAGAGCAGGGCATGCTCAACGGTGGCATTTTCTATGACTATTATATGACTCAAGATGGTCGTTATCTTTCTATTGGTAGTCTTGAGCCACAATTTATGGCTGGGTTGTCTGCTGCATTAGATTTACCTGTGCTGTTGCAAAAAGGCGCTTCATTAGATGTCCAAGATCGACAAGAAGTGAAGCAAGCTATTCAAGAAAAAATTAAAGCCAAAACGTTCAAAGAATGGCATGAAATTTTTGCAAATTTGGATGTTTGTGTAGAGCCAGTATTGAGTTTGAGTGAGGCTTTAAACTCGCCATTAGCACAACAACGTGGATGGATTGTGGATGTTCCTTTGCAAAATAATACGACAGATACAGAACCACAGATCGCATGCCCAATAAAGTTTTCACGTTCACAAATGCGATATTCCTTTGTAGGTCAAAAGCTTGGTGAGGGACAGTGGTAATGTCTTAGGGTTATTTCTTATACAGTGTGTATTAAGATTATTATCTGATTAATCAATTGATTAACATTTTGAATAATTTCTTTACATAAAATTAGCGTAACCTTTATAAACAAAGACATAAAAGGTACGTAAACATGAAAACGCATAAATCTTTGATGGTTTCCTGTTTATCCGTTTTATCAATTACTCTTTTTGTTCAGCATGCACAAGCTGCTGCTGCATTTGACCCAAATGGTTCTTGGATGTTGGGTGATTGGAACGGGCAACGCACAGCGTTACAAGCACAAGGTTATGATTTTTCTTTTGGATATACCGGTGAATATGCCGGTATTTTAGATTCAAAGAATACTTCTTCACATGGCAGTGCTTATACAGGGCAACTCGCTTTAGGTTCGCATTTGGACCTGAGTAAAATTTTAGGGTGGCAAGATACAGAAGCTCAAATCACGTTAACTTATCGTGATGGGCAATCGCTTTCTGAACATTCTCCTGCTTTAGCTGGACACATTAGTTCTGCACAAGAAGTGTGGGGGCGTGAGCAAACTTGGCGTTTAACTGATTTATGGATTAAGAAAAAATTCCTTGATCAAAAGTTAGATGTGAAAGTTGGTCGTTTTGGTGAAGGCGAAGACTTTAATAGTTTTGACTGTGACTTCCAGAACTTGGCACTTTGTGGTTCACAAGTGGGTAACTGGGTTGGCGACCAATGGTATAACTGGCCAGTGAGCCAATGGGCAATGCGTGTTAAATATAACGTGCAACCTGATCTATATACGCAAGTCGGTGTATATGAATATAACCCAGAGAACTTGGAACGAGGCAAAGGCTTTAACCTGAGCACAGACGGATCTCACGGTGCAATTATTCCAGCAGAGGTCGTTTGGTCACCTAAATTAGGTGTGCAAAGCATGCCTGGTGAATACCGTTTAGGTTATTACTACAGCACTGCTGATGCAGAGGAAATTGCCAATCCAACCAAAACATCGCATAAACAAGGTGTTTGGGTAACTGCAAAACAAAAACTATTCCAACCAGCTGACCAAACTGATCGTGGTTTAACAGGTTTTGTGAATCTGACTTTCCATGACTCAGATACCAATAAAGTCGATAACATGCAAAATGTAGGCTTGGTCTACAAAGGTTTGCTCAATCAACGTCCTCAAGATGAATTAGCACTTGGTGTTGCTCGTATTCATATCAATGATGACTGGAGCGATATTCAAGCCAAAGAATATGACACTGAATACAATACCGAGCTTTATTACGGTATTCATGCCACTAATTGGCTAACTATTCGTCCAAATGTGCAATATGTTCGTCATGTTGGTGCATTAAAAAATGGTGATAACACTTGGGTAGGCGGTATTAAATTCTCAACCGTATTCTAAGTAACTATTCCGAAAAACGGATTGTCGATGGCTAAATCATTAATTGAAGTATCCAGACCTTCCGTTTTTTTCTTCGTGCCTGAATTTTGTTTTAGATGTATTGATGATGTCATTTCTCTCTAAGATTTTTGACACATCTTTCCGATAAAAATGATGATTAATAAGAGGTGGTTTATGAATCAACCTTCTTCAAGATCAGGTTTAACGACTTTTACCGTAATTATTATTGGGTTATTGGCGTTATTCCTGCTAATTGGAGGTATTTGGCTCGCTACACTAGGCGGTTCAATTTACTACATTGTAGCTGGAGTCTTACTTCTCATTGTTACATGGCAACTCTACAAGCGTGCGTCAACAGCTTTGTGGGTTTATGCCGCATTAATGCTAGGTACCATTATCTGGAGTGTCTGGGAAGTTGGAACAGACTTTTGGGCGCTTGCACCACGTTTAGATATTTTAGGTATTCTTGGTTTATGGTTATTGGTTCCGGCTGTGACTCGTGGAATCAACAACCTTGGATCAAGTAAAGTTGCCTTATCTTCAACTTTAGCGATTGCAATCGTATTGATGGTTTATTCTATCTTTAACGATCCGCAAGAAATTAATGGTGAGATTAAAACACCACAACCAGAAACTGCTCAAGCCGTTCCAGGTGTAGCAGAGAGTGATTGGCCAGCTTATGGTCGTACTCAAGCAGGTGAACGTTATTCTCCACTTAAACAGATTAATGACCAAAACGTCAAAGATTTGAAAGTGGCTTGGACACTACGTACTGGTGATTTCAAGACAGATAATGATTCGGGTGAAACAACCAATCAGGTTACGCCAATTAAAATTGGCAATAACATGTTTATCTGTACAGCTCATCAACAGTTAATTGCGATTGATCCAGCGACTGGTAAAGAAAAATGGCGTTTTGATCCGAAGCTTAAAACGGATAAATCGTTCCAGCATTTAACTTGCCGTGGTGTAATGTACTACGATGCAAACAACACAACTGAGTTTGCGACAAGCTTGCAAACCAAGAAGTCGACTTCAACTCAATGTCCTCGTAAAGTCTTTGTTCCAGTCAATGATGGACGTTTAGTTGCTGTAAATGCTGATACTGGTAAAGCATGTACTGACTTTGGTCAAAATGGTGAAGTGAACTTACAAGAGTTTATGCCATATGCTTATCCCGGTGGTTATAACCCAACATCTCCGGGTGTTGTGACAGGTTCAACTGTCGTAATTGCGGGTTCTGTAACAGATAACTACTCAAATAAAGAGCCATCAGGTGTTATTCGTGGTTATGACGTAAATACTGGTAAGCTTCTTTGGGTATTTGACACTGGTGCAGCAGATCCAAATGCTATGCCTGGACAAGGTACAACATTTGTTCATAACTCTCCAAATGCTTGGGCACCTTTAGCATACGATGCCAAACTTGATATCGTTTATGTTCCAACAGGCGTAGGTACTCCAGATATCTGGGGTGGTGACCGTACTGAGTTGAAAGAACGTTATGCGAACTCAATGTTAGCGATTAATGCTTCAACTGGTAAATTGATATGGAACTTCCAGACCACTCATCATGACTTGTGGGATATGGACGTGCCATCTCAGCCATCTTTGGCAGATATTAAAGACAAAGCAGGTAAAACTGTTCCAGCAATCTATGTATTGACTAAAACAGGTAATGCTTTTGTTCTTGATCGTCGTAATGGTCAGCCGATTGTTCCTGTAACTGAAAAACCAGTTCCACAAACAGTTAAGCGCGGTCCACAAACCAAAGGCGAGCACTATTCAAAAACTCAGCCATTCTCTGACTTGAACTTGGCGCCACAAGATAAATTGACTGATAAAGATATGTGGGGTGCCACAATGCTTGATCAGCTCATGTGTCGTGTATCTTTCAAACGTCTAAATTACGATGGTATTTATACACCACCATCAGAAAACGGTACTTTAGTTTTCCCTGGTAACCTAGGCGTGTTTGAATGGGGCGGTATGTCAGTTAACCCTGATCGTCAGGTTGCTGTAATGAACCCGATTGGTCTGCCATTCGTAAGCCGTTTAATTCCTGAAGATCCAAACCGTGCACAAACTGCAAAAGGTGCAGGAACTGAGCAGGGTATTCAGCCAATGTATGGCGTACCTTATGGTGTCGAAATCAGCGCATTCTTATCTCCACTTGGTTTACCTTGTAAACAACCAGCTTGGGGTTATGTAGCTGGTGTAGACTTGAAAACGCATCAGGTTGTATGGAAAAAACGTATTGGTACTATCCGTGATAGCTTGCCAAAACTATTCCAATTACCAGCTGTGAAAATTGGTGTTCCTGGTTTAGGTGGTTCAATTTCTACCGCAGGTAATGTCATGTTTGTTGGTGCAACTCAAGATAACTACATCCGTGCCTTTAACGTTACGAATGGTAAGAAACTTTGGGAAGCGCGTTTACCAGCAGGTGGACAAGCAACACCAATGACTTACGAAATTAATGGTAAGCAATATGTTGTGATCATGGCCGGTGGTCATGGTTCATTTGGTACAAAAATGGGCGACTATTTAGTAGCTTATGCATTGCCAGATAACAAATAAACCTTTGCTATAAAAAAAGCCCAGATTGATCTGGGCTTTTTTTATATTGATTTATATTAAAGCTTATCAATAAAACCGTTATTAAATATGCAAAAAAAGCATTTTATTGATGAATAAAAGCTCGCTATGCTATCCGCCTTAATAATGAATCTACTAGCCATACGCCATGTATTTATATACCGATTTCGACCAGCAGCTGGTTAATGAACGAGTTGCTCAGTTCCGTGATCAGACTGAACGCTATTTAGCTGGCAAACTTTCTGAAGATGAATATCGTCCATTACGTTTGCAAAATGGTTTATATGTGCAACGTTATGCGCCTATGCTGCGTATTGCTGTGCCGTATGGCTTAATGAATTCTAAACAATTACGAAAAGTTGCTGAAGTTTCAACTGCTTATGACCGTGGCTATGCGCATGTATCTACGCGTCAAAACATTCAATTAAACTGGCCTGCACTTGAAGACGTGCCAGATATTTTAGCTGAACTTGCAACTGTACAAATGCATGCCATTCAAACGAGTGGTAACTGTATTCGTAACACAACAACTGACCAATATGCTGGTGTGGTTGCTGGTGAAATTGCAGACCCACGTCCAACATGTGAATTGATTCGTCAGTGGAGTACATTCCACCCTGAATTTGCATTCTTGCCACGTAAGTTCAAAATCGCAGTTTCTGCACTTGAAGAAAAAGATCGTGCAGCAACGGCATTCCACGATATTGGTGTTTACATCGTGCGTAATGAAGCGGGTGAAATTGGCTATAAAATTATGGCTGGTGGTGGTTTAGGCCGTACTCCAATCATTGGTAGCGTTATTCGCGAGTTTTTACCACGTGAAGATTTAATTGCTTACTTAGAAGCAGTTCTACGTGTTTATAACTTGCATGGCCGTCGTGATAATAAATATAAAGCACGTATTAAAATTCTAGTTAAGGCATTAACGCCTGAAGTATTTGCTCAGAAAGTTGAAGCTGAATTTGAACATACACGTGAAGCATTGAAAATTCAGCCAGAAATTTTGAAAAAACTGGATGAAGAATTTACCCCGTTTGATTATCAAGATTTAGCAGATGAAGACTTTACCGCTTTATTTGCAGAGCATCCAAAATTCAAGCAATGGTTCAATATCAACACGCATGCACATAAAGTGAAAGGCTATCGTATTGTTACGATTTCTCTAAAACGTGCAGGTATCGCACCGGGCGATATGACCACCGAAGAAATGAACTTTATTGCAGATCTTGCTGATAAAT
Source organism: Acinetobacter genomosp. 33YU (assembly GCF_001990725.1). NCBI lineage: Bacteria > Pseudomonadati > Pseudomonadota > Gammaproteobacteria > Moraxellales > Moraxellaceae > Acinetobacter > Acinetobacter genomosp. 33YU. The sequence goes on from NZ_LFZQ01000001.1 coordinate 97,976, forward strand.
ATACTTTCGGTGAACTTCGCACGACTCACGAACAAAATATTGCTTTGGCAGACGTACCTCAAAAAGACTTGTTTGATTTATGGCAAGCACTTGAACAACAAAATATGGCACGCGCACATATTGGTTTCATTACCGATATCATTAGTTGCCCAGGCGGTGATTTCTGTTCACTAGCAAATGCGAAATCAATTCCAATTGCTGAAGCGATTACACGTCGTTTTGATGACTTAGATAAAGTTTATGATCTTGGTCATTTAGATCTAAATATTTCTGGTTGTATGAATGCTTGTGGTCATCACCACGTAGGTAACATCGGTATTTTAGGTGTAGATAAGAAAGGCGCTGAATTCTACCAAATTACATTAGGTGGTAATTCTGACCATGATGCATCAATCGGTGACATCTTAGGGCCATCATTTGCAGCAGATGCTGTGCCAGATGTTATTGAAGAAGTATTAAATACTTATCTTGATTTGCGTACAGAAGGTGAGCGTTTTGTTGACACATATCGCCGTGTAGGAATTCAACCATTTAAGGAGCGTGCATATGCTTAATACAGCTCTACCAGTGCTTTATAAAGACGGCACGATTGCAGATAATACTTATCAAATCATTGCTGAAGATGGTGTGATTCCTCAAGGTGACGTTGTCGTAACAACGGCTCAACTTGACCAATTAGTCAACATTCAAGGCAAAAAAGCTTTGTATGTGACGGTAAATGATTCGCCTGAAAATCATACTTTCCCATTAAATGAACTAGATGCAATTTTCATTGAGTTTGCGGGTTTTGGTGATGGCCGAGGTTACTCATTTGCAGCATTGTTACGTCGCCAAGGTTTCCAAGGTGAGTTACGTGCAACAGGTGATGTATTTAAGGATGTTTTAAACTACTTAAAGCGTTCTGGTTTTGATAGCTTTGTTGTAAAAGAAGGCAAAGACGTACAAGAAGCTGCGGCAGGTTTGCAAGATTTTACCAATCCGTATCAAGCCTCAACTGCTGTGCCAAAAGCGAGCTACCAAACGGGTGCTTAAGATATGCTGACATAAAAAATCCCGCAATTTGCGGGATTTTTTATATTTAAAATTATGTATCAAGTTGGCAATTAACCATCCACTTTATGCCGAACTGATCAGTAAAAGCACCATACAATGCTCCCCAAAAAGTCTTTTCTAGAGGCATTTCAATTTGGCCATTTACAGATAGGGCATCAAAAAGTTGTTTAGCTTTTTCTTGCTCGTCCTTTTCAAGATTAATTGCGATGTAGTGATTATTACCTTGGGTAAAAACACTGTTAGGCGCACAGAATTGATCATTTGTATCTGATGCCATAAGTACAGTGTATTCATTGATAGGTAGAGAAACGTGAAGAACCAGATTTTTGTTCGCTTCTGATAAGGTCACACCTTCGGGAGCGGGCATATCACCATAGCGACTCAGCATGGCAAACTCTCCACCAAAGACTGATTTATAAAAGTTAAACGCTTGTTCCGCCTGACCCTGAAAGTTGAGATAGTGATTGAGTTGCATTGTTATTGTCCATTGTTGTTTTCGTTTAAAAGAATAAGTTAAAACTTAAAAGTGATTTTGTGGGTCATTTTTTGTAGTTTTTTCATAAAAAAAATCCCACTGAAGTGGGATCTTAAAATAATGAATTTAGATTAAATGAGTTCAATCGCAACGGCTGTTGCTTCGCCACCACCAATACAGAGTGCTGCAATACCTTTTTTACCGCCAGTACGTTTAAGTGCATGAATCAGGGTAAGAATAATACGTGAACCTGTTGAGCCTACTGGGTGACCTAGTGCACAAGCACCGCCATTGATATTCACTTTCTCTGCATCAAGTTTGAAATCATCAATTGGACACATTGTAACCATAGCAAAGGCTTCATTAATTTCCCAAAGATCGACATCTTGGGCATTCCATCCTGCTTTTTTTAGAACTTTTTCAATGGCACCAACAGGAGCAATTGTAAATTCTGAAGGATGCTGAGAGTTTGAAGCTGTTGCAATAATTTTTGCCAGTGGTTGTAAACCACGTTGAGTAGCAACCTCACTTGAAGTTAATACTAACGCAGATGCACCATCCGAAATAGAGCTTGCGTTTGCTGCGGTAATTGTACCGTCTTTTGCAAAAGCTGGTTTAAGCGAAGGAATTTTGTCGATCTTTGCATTTAAAGGTTGTTCATCTTGATCAACAACGACATCACCTTTACGGCTAGGTACGGTAACAGGAACGATTTCATCTTTGAAATAGCCTTCGGTAATTGCAGTTTGAGCACGTTTTAATGAGCGAATTGCAAAGTCATCCATTTGCTCACGTGTATAGCCACGAGTATTTGCCATATCTTGAGCAAAAGAACCCATTAAACGACCTGTTTCAGCATCTTCAAGTCCATCAAAGAACATATGGTCTTTAATTTCGCCATGACCCATACGGTAGCCAGCTCGTGCTTTAGGTAGAACATAAGGGGCATTTGTCATCGACTCCATACCACCTGCAACCACAATTTCAGCACTGCCTGCTTTGATCATATCGGCTGCTTGCATTACGGCTTTCATACCTGAACCACAAAGTTTATTAATCGTCACTGCACCTGTAGAGTCTGGTAAACCAGCTTTACGCATCGCTTGACGAGCAGGGCCTTGTTTTAAACCAGCAGGAAGAACACATCCCATAATGACTTCTTCAACATCAGTAGGCTGCAAACCTGCTCGTGCGATTGCTTCTTTAATTGTTACTGCACCTAGTTCGGGAGCAGTTAGACCAGACAGTGATCCTTGAAAACCACCCATAGCAGTACGAGCACCATTAACAATTACGATGTCAGTCATTGTTGTAATCTCCGATTGTTCTTTATCTCAAATTAAGAAAACATTAAAACTTAAGCAGTATATTGCAAAATGGGGATAGTATTGGGTTCTGCATTAGACTGTAGAGTTCTAACAATTTTGAGATTCTTCTAAGCGGATGTGCCCCATTTTGCTGAGAATTAATTTAAAATTTTTAAGCTGATCATAAGAACAATAAATAAAACTACCATTAGACTCGATTGGAAGTCCGGAATTGCCCTGAAAAACAATACTATTTTGTTTTTTTCCAAAACGTTGTAATTTCATAGAGCCATAATGATGATTAAGATCTATGGAAGTTAATAACTCTTCATTTAAGTCATGTTGTAGATTACGATTATTGTCTACAAAGCTAATGAGTTGACTATTCCAGTTCGTATTACAAATGAATTGATCGGAACTGGGACACAGAACAATGTTTGTATGCCTAACAATCGCGTCATATTTGGCTTTTTGTATATGAATTGTGAGTACACGCGGAGTATTTTTTAATTCTGCAGTTGCCATAAATTGATGGTATAAAGGAATGGCTATAACTGACATAATTACAATAATTACGAGGGTTATAGAGAGTTCAACTATAGTAAAACCGGGAGATTTAAACATTAAAAAACCTTAATATATGTATAAATAGAGCAATTTTATGTTTTCTGACAATGATTTATATTATTTTTTATAATAAGGAAACACAAAATTAAATAAGGGTTATCAGTTGGCTAGAATACTGGTAAAATCACCGCAAGCGAAACAAAGAAGTTATTCATTTTTGCTAGTTGAGTAAAAAATTACCGAATTACAACGGAAATTGTAAGTAATTTTGTCAATAATTTACTTGATTAAAATTATCAAGCACTTGGAAAGTTTATCAAGTGTTTGTATGATTCAAATGTGAATAGCTTAAAAATAATACTGGGGTAAAAATATCTCAGGGGCCAATAAATTTAGGCTGAGCTTGAACAACAATTGTTATCTCTGGAGGATATCCATGAAATTGAGTCGTATTGCACTTGCTACTATGCTTGTTGCTGCTCCATTAGCTGCTGCTAATGCTGGCGTAACAGTTACTCCATTATTGCTTGGTTACACTTTCCAAGACAGCCAACACAATAACGGTGGTGACAAAGGTAGTTTAACTAACGGACCTGAGTTACAAGACGATTTATTCGTTGGTGCAGCTTTAGGTGTTGAGTTAACACCATGGTTAGGTTTTGAAGCTGAATATAACCAAGTTAAAGGTGATGTAAACGGTATTGCGGGTGCTCCAAATGCTGAATACAAACAAAAACAAATCAATGGTAACTTCTATGTTACTTCTGATTTGATTACTAAAAACTATGACAGCAAATTCAAGCCATACGTATTGTTAGGTGCTGGTCACTACAAATACGATATTCCTGATCTTGGTTACCACACTAGCGAAGAAGGTACTTTAGGTAATGCTGGTATCGGTGCGTTCTATCGCATCAACGATGCTTTATCTCTTCGTACAGAAGCTCGTGGTACTTATAACTTTGACGAACAATTCTGGAACTATACAGCTCTTGCTGGTTTAAACGTAGTTCTTGGTGGTCACTTGAAGCCTGCTGCTCCAGTAGTAGAAGTTGCTCCAGTTGAACCAACTCCAGTTGCTCCACAACCACAAGAGTTAACTGAAGACCTTAACATGGAACTTCGTGTGTTCTTTGATACTAACAAGTCAAACATCAAAGACCAATACAAGCCAGAAATCGCTAAAGTTGCTGAGAAGTTAACTGAATACCCTAACGCTACTGCACGTATCGAAGGTCACACAGATAACACTGGTCCACGTAAGTTGAACGAACGTTTATCTTTAGCTCGTGCTAACTCTGTTAAATCAGCTCTTGTAAACGAATACAATGTTGACGCTTCTCGTTTGTCTACTCAAGGTTTCGCTTGGGATCAACCGATTGCTGACAACAAAACTAAAGAAGGTCGTGCTATGAACCGTCGTGTATTCGCGACAATCACTGGTAGCCGTACTGTAGTAGTTCAACCTGGTCAACAAGCTCAATAATTTGAGTTTCTGAACAGTAAAAAAGCGACTCTAACGAGTCGCTTTTTTTATTGCGATTTTTCAAATATTTTTTCATTTCTATATCTCCTCAATAATATCTATTCAGTTAATTGTTTATAGATAAGTTTTTACCAAACACCTTTTTTTAATTGCTGTTTAGTATCTTGTCTATCTCGACGATGCTGTGCACGAGGTTTTTCTGTCTCATGCATACCACCTTTTTGAAGTAAAGGGGACAGAGCTACGTGGTTACGGACCTTAATTTTTGGCATTTCTTTAATTTTCATGTTTTAACCTTTAATACATAAAACTTGTTTAAGTGTATGGACCACTTCAATAAGATCTGATTGGTTCGCCATGACTTCATCAATATCCTTGTAAGCACTTGGGATCTCATCGACAACGCCACTATCTTTACGGCACTCAATACCTTTGGTTTGCTCAATTAAGTCTTGTTGATTAAAAAGAATTTTTGCCTTGCTACGGCTCATTTTACGCCCAGCGCCGTGAGAACATGAACAAAAAGACTCAGGATTAGCTTTTCCTCTAACAATATAAGAGCGTGCTCCCATAGAGCCAGGAATAATTCCTAACTCATCTAAACCTGCTCTAATCGCCCCTTTCCTGGTAACTAAAAGATTTTCACCAAAATGGGTTTCTCGACTTACATAATTATGATGACAATTAATTGCTTCTTTTGTCATTTGAAACGAGGGTAGAATAGGTCGGATTGCTTCTAAGACTAATCGCATCATTTCTTTACGATTTTCAAAAGCATATTCTTGGGCCCACTCCACAGCTTCTACATAATCATTAAAACTGTTTGAACCTTCAGCAAAATAACTTAAGTCTTTATCAGGTACATGCCCAAAGCGATGTTGTGCTTCTTTCTTGGCAAGTTCAATAAAATAAGTACCAATGACGTTACCCAAACCTCGACTACCTGAATGTAGCATTACCCATACATCTTGATTTTCATCAATACATAACTCTATAAAGTGATTGCCACCTCCTAATGTGCCTAATTGTTTTTGCCAAGTCGCATCGAACTGCCGAAGCATTCGAATTAAACCAGAATGTTTTTTTACAATCGGTTGTAACCGCTTTTCGAGTGGAATAATACTCGATGCTTTAGCTTTGACCTGCTTATGTAAAGCAAATCCAACTGGTACTTTACGTTCAATTGCATCACGTAAACGACTCAAGTTATCAGGAAGTTGTGAAGCCTTTAGACTTAAACGAATTGCATTCATTCCACAGCCAATGTCTACACCGACTGCAGCTGGAATAATGGCATGTTTAGTCGGAATAACACTTCCTACAGTCGCACCTTTTCCTACGTGAACATCTGGCATAACAGCAATATGTGAATATATAAATTGCAGTTGTGCCATTTTCTTCAATTGTTCAATACTTTCACTGTCTATATCTTGAGTGAAAATTTTAACGGGGACACCGTAAAGTGCCTCTTCGTTTAATATTTTTTGTATGCCCATAATTTTTCTCTTATTTTTCTGTCCGAATAGGCATAAAAAAACCTAGCGAATGCTAGGTCTTAAATTCGAGCATTCGGACAAGTGAATTAAATTTGTACACTTGTCCGTGAGCTGACATCGTGCCAAATCGTTACTGTTTTTTACCTTGTAGTGTTGGCATGATGTCCTCCTTTTTTAAAAAGTGCCGTTGAAAATCTGAACGGCATTTTACCTGTTTTTAACTAAAGATCAAGCTTTGGATCTTCAGCTTACTTTAATTAACGACTTAAACTTACTGTTAATCTTGCTCTGGTTTTACATTCATTTTGTCGTAACTAATTAATTTAGTTTTATATTTCCATTTATATCCGAGCCAAATTACTAAGAATAAAGGCAAACTAATATAAGTAGAAAGTAAGCCGATCCAATCAATTTTTCCACCCAAAATAGCTTGATAATTTTGGCCTAAGATAATGATTGAACACAGAATGAATGCGAACCAAGGTGCAAATGGGAAAAACTTGGCACGATATGCTAAATCTTCAAGTTTATACCCTTGAGCGATATAACCTTTACGGAAGCGATAATGTGAAATTGCAATACCTAACCAGACAATAAAACCACACATCCCTGACATGTTGAGTAGCCAGTTAAAGACTTGTTTTTCACCAATAAATGTCGTTAAGAAACAGAATGCAGCAATAAATGTCGTTGCATATAGCGCATTCATTGGAACACCACGATTATCGAGTTTTGCAAACCATTTTGGTGCACGGCCTTGTTGAGCCATGTCAAATAACATACGGGTAGAAGAATACATGCCCGAGTTACCTGCCGACAAAATAGCAGTCAAAATAACCGCGTTCATTAAGCTCGCAGCGAAAGCAAAGCCTACCTTTTCATAAAGCAAGGTAAAAGGAGAAAGGGCAACATTTTCTGTTGTTGCAGCTTGTAATAAATTTGGATCATCATAGGCGATAAGTGTGCCGATAATGAAAATACACAAGATATAGAATAATAAAATTCGCCAGAAAATCTGTTTAATTGCAAGTGGAATAGTTTTCTTTGGATCTTTCGATTCACCCGCAGCAACACCCACCATTTCGGTTCCCTGAAATGAGAATCCTGCAATCATGGCGACCCCAATCATAGCTTGTAAACCACCCACAAAAGGCGCATCTTTGTAGGTCCAGTTGCCAAAAGTCGCTACTCCCGGTGTCAACATCAGCTTAATTATCATGGCGATACCGATAATAATAAAGGCAATAATTGCAATAACTTTAACCATTGAGAACCAGAATTCGCTTTCACCGAAACCTTTTACACTCATTGCGTTAATCATGAAAATGATAACGAGGAAAAGGGCACTCCAGTAAAATCCGGGAATATCTGGAAACCAGAATTTCATAATAAACTGTACAGCAACAAGTTCAAATGCAACCGTAATTGCCCAGTTGTACCAATAATTCCAGCCTAGAGCGAAACCAAAGCCATCTTCAACATAGCGACTGCCATAGGTAAAAAATGCACCAGATGTTGGGGTATGAGTCGCAAGCTCACCTAAACTGGTCATTAAGAAGTAAATCATAATACCAATAAGAGAGTAAGCGAGTAGAGCCCCACCAGGGCCTGCGTTTGCAATGGTTGATCCAGAAGCAAGGAAGAGACCTGTACCAATGGAACCACCAATGGCGATCATATTCAGATGACGAGCTCCAAGCTTTCGCTGGAGTTTTTCAGGAGCATGTGTTTCGCTCATGGAGATTCCTTACATAGTTTGTTATGCACAGGCATATAACACCTTAAAGCCTTGAAGATCAGTTTTAATCTCACACTGACCAAAGTGCTTCTCAATTAAGATCGGATAGTTTAAAAAACGGTTTGCTACAATCCATAGCTCACCCGATGCCTTTAAATGTTTTTTAGCGTTCTGGCAGAGTCCTTCACTTGCATCATAGTTGGTATGAATACCTTGATGAAAGGGAGGATTACTGACAATGGCATCAAGTTCTGTTGGGGCGTCTGCAATTCCTATAACAGGTTGCAATCTCAACTGGTCTGAACCTATTCCATTTCGACTAAAAGTCATTTCCGTTGACCGTAAAGCGAAAGCATCAATATCTAAGGCATGAATAATATTACTTGAATTTATTTTTGCCAAATAACAACTGATAATTCCTGCACCACACCCGAAGTCGGCAATTCTACCTGATTTCACGTCATTAAGATAAGGGAGTAAAACAGCAGTTCCCACATCTAGATGATTTTGACTGAAAACCCCCGGTAGAGCACAAATGGTAAGTTCATGTCCATTTGCTTGAACAGTATAGGTTTTTAACCAGCTTTCAAGAGGTTTGAGCTTTTCAGTTTTCTCAATTTTTAAATGCCATAACTGACAATGTCGAGCGCTATCAAGTTTAAGAATTTTGCCAAAACTTTGTAGTTGTTTAGCAGCTCTTTCAACACCACCTTTTTTTTCACCTACTAAAAAAACTGATTGGTCAGTTTTTAGATGGCTCATCACCACATGCAATATATAGTTTAAAAGCTCTTTTGATTTTGGAACAAAAATTATAGCCTGATCAAATTCTTGTGATGGAAACTCAACCGAGAAATGTGCTGTTGTGCCTGCATTAACAAAGCCTTGATAATCCGCATAATTCCATGTCCAGATTGATGCATCAACCTCAGTAGGTAATTGACTTACCAAAGCGTCATTGGGTGCATTAATCAACAAGAGTCTACCTTTTAAATAGTCTTGTTGTCTTAATACCACTTCACTTCTAGGATCCATGTACATCTCTCATGAAGAAGAATGCCCAGTGGAAACTGGGCAGTAATCAAAAAATAAAAATGGGTTATTTGTGTGTTTCAGGAAGTACAACATTTAAAATTAATGCCGCAATACCGCCTGTTGCTACGCCAGAACTAAAAATATTTTTAAATAATTCTGGTAAGTGTTCCAAAATTTGAGGAACTTGAGCAACCCCTAAACCTAGTGCAAGTGAAATCGCGATAATTAAAAGGGCACGACGGTCTAAGTGAATAGATGAAAGAATGTTAATGCCTGAGGCAGCAACCGCACCAAACATCACCATAACTGCTCCGCCTAATACTGCTTGTGGTACAGCTTGTATTACACCCGCTACAGCAGGGAATAGACCTAATATAATGAGTAAAGCAGCAATCCAGATCCCCACGTAACGACTCGCCACACCAGTGAGTTGAATTACGCCATTATTTTGAGCAAAAACAGAACTAGGGAAAGTGTTAAATAATCCTGCAAGTAAAGAGTTTGCACCATTCACTAACACACCACCTTTGATGCGTTGCATCCACTGTGGGCCATCTACAGGTTGGTTTGAAAGTTTACTTGTTGCTGTGACATCACCAATTGCTTCTAATGAAGTCACCAGATAAATGAATGCCATTGGAATAAATAAGCCCCATGAGAAGCTTAAGCCAAAGTGCATAGGTGTCGGAATTTGAATAACAGGAGCGTCTTTTAGACCAGAAAAATCTAGGTACCCCATGAAACCAGCAAGAATGTAGCCAATAACCAAAGCAATCAAAATAGCCGAGCTTTTAATCCATACTACGCGTATGCGATTTAAAACAATAATAATAGCTAGAACTGTACAAGACATTATAAGGTTATCAGAACTTGCAAAAGTATGATCTTGCATAGCTTGGTAACCACCACCCATACTAATGAGGCCTTCTTTAATAAGTGTTAAGCCAATCAGCAGTACAACAATACCTGTCACAAGCGGAGTAATAAGTCTTTTTACCCATGGCAGAATTTGTGACACACCCATTTCAATAAATGAACCGGCAATCACCACACCAAAAATAGCAGCCATAACCTGATTTACTGGTGTACCTGCGGCAACCATTGCACTCCCAATACCAATAATTGGACCAATAAAGTTAAAACTAGTACCTTGAACAATCAGTAGACCTGCACCGAAAGGACCAACTTTTTTGCATTGTAAGAAAGTTGCAATTCCTGAAATGACCAAAGACATGGATAAAATCATGTTGGTTTCGGTACGTGAAACACCCAAAGCTAAACAAATAAGAAGCCCAGGTGTAATAATTGGGACAATAATTGCAAGCAAATGTTGAAAAGCAGCTAGAAAAGCCACGAAGGGTTTTGGTCGATCATCTAATCCATAAACAAGGTCAAGATGGTCTGATGATGGTTGATTGGACATGGGAGTAAATACGCCACAATTTCGCAAATTGGCGCTATTCTAATCGAGATACCTATCTTTACAAAACGAAATACAGGCTATTGGGAAATTTTTTTGTCAATGTCAATAAACTGTCACTACTCAAGAGTAGTGTTTTTCTGTATAATTTGCCCTCAAATTTCAGGCGTTTCTAATTTTCATGTCAGATATCAAAAATCTCCGTAATATCGCAATTATTGCGCACGTCGACCACGGGAAAACCACACTTGTCGATAAACTACTTCAGCAATCAGGTGCTCTCGGTGACCGAGCAGGCGAGATTGAGCGTGTCATGGACTCGAATGCGCTTGAAAGTGAACGTGGTATTACCATCCTAGCGAAAAACACTTCTATTACTTGGTTGGATAAGCGTACTGATACAACTTACCGTATCAACATCGTGGACACCCCGGGACACGCCGACTTCGGTGGTGAAGTAGAACGTGTTATGTCGATGGTTGACTGCGTATTACTTCTTGTTGACTCTCAAGAAGGCCCAATGCCACAAACTCGTTTTGTAACGCAAAAAGCCTTTGCTCGTGGTTTGAAGCCAATCGTTATTATCAACAAAGTTGATAAACCAAGTGCACGTCCAGATTGGGTAATCGATCAAGTATTTGATTTGTTTGATAACCTAGGTGCAACTGATGAGCAATTAGATTTCCCAATCGTTTATGCATCAGGTTTACGTGGTGTAGCGGGTCCAGCTCCTGAAGAACTTGCAGAAGACATGACTCCGTTGTTCGAAACGATTGTAGACATCGTTGAGCCACCAGCAGTTGACGTTGATGGTCCATTCCAAATGCAGATTTCATCACTTGACTATAACAGCTTCGTAGGCGTTATCGGTGTTGGTCGTATTCAACGTGGTTCAGTAAAATTAAACACTCCTGTTACTGTAATTGACAAAGATGGCAATACACGTAACGGTCGTATTTTAAAAATCATGGGTTACCACGGTTTAGAGCGTATTGATGTAGATTCAGCATCTGCTGGTGACATCGTATGTATTACTGGTATTGATGCACTTAACATTTCTGACACGATCTGTGATCCGAAAAATGTTGAAGCATTACCAGCTTTATCTGTAGATGAACCTACAGTATCTATGACTTTCCAAGTAAACAACTCTCCGTTTGCTGGTAAAGAAGGTAAATTCGTAACTTCACGTAATATCCGTGAACGTCTTGATCGCGAATTAATTCATAACGTAGCTTTACGTGTTGAAGACACTGACAGTCCAGACCGTTTCAAAGTATCTGGCCGTGGTGAACTTCACCTTTCAGTTTTAATTGAAAACATGCGTCGTGAAGGTTTTGAAATGGGCGTATCACGTCCACAAGTAATCATCAAAGAAATTGATGGTGAAAGACAAGAACCTTACGAAAACGTAACGTTTGACGTTGAAGAACAGCATCAAGGTGCTGTAATGGAACAAATGGGTCACCGTAAAGGCGAAATGACTAATATGGAAGTTGACGGTAAAGGCCGTATCCGTATTGAAGCGACTGTGCCTTCACGTGGTCTAATCGGTTTCCGTTCTGAATTCTTGACCATGACTTCTGGTACAGGGATCATGACTTCAAGCTTCTCGCATTATGGTCCTGTTAAACAAGGTACTGTTGCGAAGCGTCAAAACGGTGTGTTGATTTCTATGGTTCAAGGTACTTGCTTGGGCTATGCATTGTTCAGCTTACAAGACCGTGGTCGTTTATTTGCTAAGCCACAGTTAGAAGTTTACGAAGGTATGATCGTGGGTATTAACTCTCGTTCAGACGATATGGTTGTAAACCCAACTAAAGCGAAACAATTAACTAACGTTCGTGCATCTGGTACAGATGATGCTTTAACTTTAGTACCTGCAATTGAATATACGCTTGAACAAGCGCTTGAATTCATTGAAGATGACGAGTTAGTAGAAGTAACACCTAAATCAATCCGTATCCGTAAACGTTACTTGACTGAAAACGAACGTAAACGTAACCGTGATAAATAATTTTTCTTAATTGAAAAAGAAAAAACCGCTAAATTAATTTAGCGGTTTTTTTAATTGTTATATTTGAAATTAAATTAACCTTAAATTCATATTTTTCTTATAAACGAATATGTTGTTAAAGTGTGAGATAGTTTTCTTTTTTTTGATAAAAATATTAAATTATCAATATCATGGCGAGTACTATCTAATTCGATAAGATGCCAATGAAAAAGAAAAATATGACGTGTTTCGACCCCCCGACATCTGGAGATGTTTAGATGAGTATTATTCAAGAATTTAAAGAATTTGCCATTAAAGGCAATATGATGGATTTAGCCATTGGTGTGATTATTGGTGGTGCTTTTGGCAAAATCGTGGACTCTTTGGTGAAAGATATTATCATGCCAATTATCAGTGTAATTACTGGCGGTGGCGTTGATTTTACACAAAAATTCATTGTGTTGGGTGCAAACCCTAACAATTTACAGTCTTTGGATGCCTTACAAAAGGCAGGTGTCAATGTATTAACTTATGGTAACTTCCTGACCATTTTAATTAACTTCCTTATTTTAGCTTGGGTTGTATTCTTAATGGTGAAATTATTAAACAGACTTCGCCGTGATAAGAATGAGCCAGAAGCTCCAGCTGCAACGCCTGAAGACGTGCAATTATTGCGCGAAATTCGTGATGAGTTGAAAAAGAAAGCTTAAGCAGATTTCAAATAAAAAACGGTACCTAGCGTACCGTTTTTTATAGTTATTTTATCGAACTTCTCCAATTAAGAATCTTTCAGTAATTTCATAGCAATTAGAAATAATATCTTGAGTAGTTTGATTATCTGTACAATTCTGTAAGTAATATTCAATTAGTATAGAATTAGAAGGCTCATCGTTATGATATTTAGAAACATTTATGCCAAGTTTTGAAAAATCTTTTTGAGCCTGAAACTCTAAAATCCTGTGTACTCGATCAGACTGTTGTTCAGTTACTGTAGGGATATAAATTTTAAGGGTTTTATCATTTTGTTTAATAATTAAATTTTCTTTAATTTCTTTAATATTGTTAAAGAGAGTAAAATTTTTGTTAAATAAATCTTCGACATAATAGTCAAAATCAATGAAATCTAATAAATAAAAATATTGATCGTATTGGTAACTATTACCTTGGAAGTAAGTATTAAAATTATAACTACCTTCAAACTCTCCAGTCCCTTCCTCTTGTACAATAAAACTGTATTCAGGATATTTCTGGCTAAAATTAAGCATATCTTTTTCAAGGCTATACCATTTTACTTCATTTTCAGAGTTACCATCTAAATTAAAGGCATATTCAGCTTCATGATGTGAATTTGATTGTGCATCATCATATAACGCTTGAATGATCTTACGTGTTTCATCACGATTAGCTGGGCGTTTTTCTTCATGCACCCAAACTCGTAAAGATACATATGTGTACATCCCCATTTAAAATTCCTTAGATAAGTAAAATATTTATTAAAGTTAAAAATAAATTCATTAAACTAAAACTACTTATAATTCATTTTATTAGCTTGTAAAATACAATTTATTTTATGCTTAAAGAATACCAAAATGAGAGTATTCTTAATAGTCTTTTTGCATTTAAGTTATCTTAGAAGACTAATTTTTAAAGGATATTAATATTAAACTTATATTAGTAAAGGTAAGTTATTATGAATCAGCTATTTGTATATGGCACTTTATGTCCGAATCAAGTTAATGCTCATATTTTAGAACAAATCGATGGTCACTGGATAAAAGCCAGTGTAAGAGGCGTGATTCATATTTTAGATTGGGGTCCAGACAAGGGTTTAAAAGCACTTGAGTTAGATTCGCAAGCCGATTGGATAGATGGTTATGTGTTTAGCACAGAAAAACTTGCTGAAAACTGGCAGATGCTGGATGATTTTGAAGGTTTTCAATACCAGCGTGTCATCGCAGATGTAAAACTAGAGTCGGGTGAATATATTAAAGCCTGGACATATCAAATGAATGCACAGGCTCAATCTAATGAAAACCATAATTAAATTAATGGAATCAGCGTAAGCTGCCCATTCGGAATTTAACTTCTAAAAGATGATAGCCAAACTGGCTTTTAATAGGACCTTGCAACACGCGTTCAGCAGCTGTAAAGACAACTTTGTCGATAACAGGTACTAATTGACCTTTTTTAACTTCGCCAAGTTCACCGCCACGTTTAGCTGAATTGCAGGTGGAATATTGCTTGGCAAGTTTGGCAAAGTCTGCACCACTTTGTAGTTTCTTTTTTAGCTGTTCAGCTAAGTCTTTATCTTTGACTAAAATATGTCGGACAATTGCTGTTTGCATGTTGTCTTCCTCCAAAAAATTAAGGCTTTCTCAGCTTTTTAAGTGGTTGGCACTGTGGGCAAAATACACTGGCACGCTGACCGAGTTTTAAGTTTTCTAATGTGGTTTCACAGTTAACACACATTTCTCCAGCACGACCATAAGCCAGAAGTGTTTGCTGGAAATAACCATTTTCACCCATGGCATTACTGTAATCACGTAAAGTCGAGCCACCTAAATCAATTGCCGATTTCAAAATTCGTTTAATCTCGACAACCAGTTTCTCAATCTGCTGCATAGTCAAATCGCCAGCAGGCTGAGCTGGGTGAATGCCTACATTAAATAAGCTTTCAGTTGCATAGATATTGCCTACACCAACCACTACATGATTATCCATGAGTGCAATTTTTGTGCCGACAGATTTATTCTTGAGCTTAGAAGCTAAATATTCTGCATGAAAGTCAGTACTTAAAGGCTCTGGCCCCAAAGTATCTATGAGTTTGCCTTGAGTTTCCGAATTAAGCCAAAGGATGCAACCGAAACGGCGTGGGTCATGGTAACGTAACTGCTGATCTTCAAATTGAATAATCAGGTGGTCATGTTTTCTTAGTTCATCATTTGGTTCGGTGAGACGAAAACTTCCTGACATGCCTAAATGCCAGAGCATTTGATTTTGTTCAAACTCTGCCAGAATATATTTTGAACGTCGATTTAACCCAATGAGACGTTGCCCAACGAGTTTTTGAATGTCGTCTGGTATAGGCCAGCGTAAGCTTGGATTACGTACTTCAACACTTAGAACTTTTTGATTCAATAAGGGAAATAAACTGGTTTTGGTGGTTTCGACTTCGGGTAACTCAGGCATGCCAACTCGCAGAATTAACAGATATACTGGATTAATCAAGTATAACGTGTGGTATGTAATATTTCAGAGAATACTATGTCAGATATTTTACCATTAAGCTGGTTTCAACGAGAAACTTCAGAAGTGGCTTATGATTTGATCGGCTGCGTATTGTGTAAGCGGCAGCCTGATGGTCAAGTTATCCGTTGCACAATTAGTGAAACAGAAGCTTATTTGGGCGTTCGAGATAAAGCTTGCCATAGTTACAATGATAAACGCACAGCTCGAACTGAGGTAATGTATAGCCATGGTGGTACGATTTACGTCTACCTAATTTATGGCATGTATGAAATGCTTAATATTATTACTCAAACAGAAGGTGTGCCTGAGGGAGTAATGATTCGGTCTGTATTTTTAAGTAATGCTTCAACCAAAAAAGAATATAAGCTTTTAGCTGGGCCGGGCAAACTGACACGTTATTTGGGTATTGACCGTAGTTTAAAAGGCCAGACTCTAGGTGAAGAATCTGGACTATGGATTGAAGCAGCTACTACACAACCAGAGGTTGTTTTAACGCCACGTATTGGAATTGACTATGCTGAAGAAGCAAAAGACTGGCCTGAACGATATTGCTGGAAAGATCATCCTTCGTTAAGTCGATAATCCAAATTTAGAAATTAATTTTTAAATAATGAAATAGTGTTCTAAATTTACAACTATGTGGATTGAATTCAATATCCAGACAAAGCACTGCTTTTTGTTATCATAACTACAATATAAATAAAGGAAATAAGCATGTCCTTATTACGCTTAGACCGACTTCATTACTGTATTTTGATGAGTATGGGCTGTATTTCTAGTCCAATTGTATGGGCAGAAGACCTAAATTCAGACGTTGCCAAATTGCCTACTTTACATGTGGAAGCAACGCGTACCGATACCACTTACTTACAAACACCTGCTTCAGTTTTTCGAATAGATGCACCTCAAGCTGATAGTTCTTCACAAGTGAATTTGACTGAAGTTGTGAAAGGTATACCGAGCTTACAGATTCGTAATCGTGAAAATTATGCGCAAGATTTACAGCTATCTATGCGTGGTTTTGGTGCACGTTCTACTTTTGGTGTCCGTGGTATTCGTCTATATGTGGATGGTATTCCCGCAACAATGCCAGATGGACAGGGTCAAACGTCTAATATCGATTTAAGTAGTCTCGATCATGTTGAAGTTCTAACCGGACCTTTTTCTTCACTATATGGAAACTCATCGGGTGGGACAATTTTAACTTCTACTAAAGAAGGGCAAGGGAAAGACTCAATCGAGCTGAGCTATTCGGGAGGCAGCCACAATAAAAGCCGAGCAGGGTTAGTACTACAAGGTGGGGCAAAGGGTGCGAATGAACCAAGCTATATTATTAGTTCATCGTACTTCGATACGGATGGTTACCGAGATCATAGCGGTGCAGATAAAATCTTAAATAACGCCAAGCTCAGTTGGAACCTTGATGATGGTAGCAAAATCAACTGGGTGACTAACTATGTCAAAATCAATGCAGATGATCCGCAAGGTTTAACACATGACCAGTGGAATGCGAACCCAAAGCAACAAGTGCCTTTTTTAAAGCAATTTAATGTCCGTAAAGACATTGAGCAAACCCAAACAGGGGTGACATGGTCTAAGCCAATTAATGATAAAAATGAACTCTATGCCATGGCATATTTGGGTAATCGTCAAGTTACTCAATATCAATCCATTCCAAAAGGCGACGTAACATTAAAGGATGGTAAGCCTATTTATACAGGCCAAGCAAATCCTAATCATGCGGGTGGTGTGATTGATTTTGATCGTAATTATTATGGTGCTGATTTCCGTTGGACGGGTAAAGAGTTACTTCCAAATACTACTGTAAGTGTTGGTGTTGCACTCGATGCGATGGATGAAGACCGTAAAGGTTATGAAAATTTTAACTTAGTAAATGGTCAGCCTTCTTACGGTGTTAAAGGTAAATTACGTCGTGATGAAGACAATACTTTGTGGAATATCGACCCATATTTACAAGCTTCATGGCAGTTCTTACCTACATGGCGTTTAGACACGGGCGTACGCTATAGCAATGTCCATTACAAATCTAAAGATAACTATTTAAGTAATGGCGACGATAGTGGGAAGACCGATTACGATAAAGTTTTACCTTCTGCCGCTTTAAGCTGGCAAATTTTACCTGAACTCATGGCTTATATGAGTTATGCCAAAGGATTTGAAACACCGACCTTTACTGAAATGGCTTATCAAACTGATACGTCAAAGTCAGGTTTTAATTTTGATTTAAAACCATCGACCAGTGATACCTATGAAGCTGGTTTAAAATCACAAAACCAATTAGGTGATTTTACTTTGGCAGTTTTTCAAACTAAAACCAAAAATGACATTGTTTCAGCAGGAAGCTCAAACGGACGTTCTACCTTCCGTAACGCAGATAAAACTTTACGTGAAGGGGTAGAGTTTGCGTGGAACAAAAAGTTGTGGCGAGATTTAACAGCGACTGCAAGCTATGCCTATTTAGATGCAACTTTTGATGCTGATATTCCAGCTTTAGGAAATATTGCTCAAATTCCATCAGGAAATGCGATTCCAGGTATTGCTAAAAACCAAGCTTATGCCTCTTTGGCATGGCAGCCATCGCACGGTTTATATGGTGGTGTAGAAGTACAGTATATGGACAAAGTATACGTGAATGATACCAACAGTGACGCAGCACCGAGCTACAGTGTAACTTCAGCAAATATTGGTTATGCATGGGATTTAGGCGATTGGAAAGTCAAAAGCTTTGCTCGTGTAGATAACCTATTTGATAAAAACTATGCGGGTTCAGTGATTGTAAATGATGGTAATGATCGTTACTTTGAGCCTGCGGATGGGCGTAACTGGAGTGCAGGTTTACGTGTAATTAAACAATTCTAGGAATTTAAAATGGCAAAATTATTTGAAACGGTTAATTTTGATTCGCTACAACTGGTCAATAGAATTGTAATTGCCCCAATGTGTCAGTATTCGGCAACAGATGATGGTGAAATTACCTATTGGCATGAGCAGCAATGGGCAAATTACGCATTGTCAGGAGCTGGGCTATGTATTGTGGAAGCTACGGCTGTACAAGCGGAAGGTCGAATTAGTTACGCAGATCTTGGACTTTGGAATGACCAACAAGGTGACCAGATCAAAACTTTATTGGGGAAAGTTAAAACACTTTCTCCTATGCCATTTGGAATTCAGTTAGCGCATGCTGGACGTAAAGCATCGACTGAAAAGCCTTGGTTGGGTAAAGGCCAAATTGCAAAAAATCAGCCACATGGCTGGCAAACGGTTGCCCCAAGTACAAGTACCTTTTCAGTTCACGATGCTGCGCCACATGCATTAACAATCGATGAAATTAAACAAGTTCAACAAGACTTTGCTGCTGCTGCAAAACGTGCAGTAGAAGCTGGCTTTGAGCTAATCGAAGTACATGCAGCACATGGTTACTTATTGCATCAATTTTTATCGCCAATAGCGAATCAACGCACAGATGAATATGGTGGTTCTTTAGAAAACCGTATGCGTATGGCGCTTGAAGTACTTCAGGCAATTAAACTCGCGGTGCCTGAAGGCTATCCAGTAGGAGTACGTCTATCTGCAACGGACTGGATGGATGGCAATGAACAATGGGATATTGAATCTACAGTTGGGTTATCAAAAGCTTTAGAGCAACTGGGAGCCGCTTATATTCATGTGTCTAGCGGTGGTTTACATGAACATCAAAATATTACCATTGGAGCGGGCTACCAAGTTCCGTTTGCCGAACAGGTTAAGAAGCATGTGTCTATTCCTGTGATTGCAGTAGGACTGATTACCGAGCCAGAACATGCTGAACAAATTTTAGAAACTCAGCAAGCTGATGCAATTGGCCTTGCTCGTGCTATGTTATATGACCCGCGTTGGCCGTGGCATGCAGCAGCTACATTGGGAGCAAAAGTTAAAATTGCACCTCAGTATTTGCGTTGTCAACCACATGGATTAAAACAGCTTTTTGATTCTTTTTAGTTGATCAGCGGGCAAATTAAGATTTGCCCGTTTTTATTTTCAGATGAGTGAGGGAGCATTCTGTGGTTTTTCAGGTAATTTTACCAATTTTGATTTTATTGTTGATGGGGTACTGCAGTGTCCTCATTAAATTGGTAACACCTGAGCAGATTAGGGCCCTGAGCGCATTTGTTATTAAAATTGCTCTTCCTGCATTTTTAATTCAGTCTTTAGCCAATAAAAACTTACAAGAGATTTGGCACCCAGCTTATTTTATTGCTTATGGTGGCGGCTCTTTAATCTTGTTTTTTCTTGCTTTTATTATTTATCGAAAGCTTTTTAAAAATAGCCTAACCCATAGTGCAGTCATATCGATGGGTGCTTCCATGTCAAATACAGGATTTATGGGTACCGCTATTTTGACCATGCTCATGGGTAGTCATGCTGCAATCTATATATCTTTAACTTTAATTATTGAAAATTTATTAATCGTCGCTTTAATGCTCATTTTGGCTGAAGCGGGATTACATCAACAGCAACAGCTTTTTCCTTTGCTGAAAAAGACATTTATTAATTTACTTAAAAACCCTGTAATTATTGCAATTTTGGTTGGCATGAGCTGTATTTTACTCGGCATTCATCTGCCTTCAAAACTTGGGCAAGCTTTAGAACTGTTAGGAAAGACAGCCTCACCTTTAGCATTATTTGCTATTGGCGGCAGTTTGGTTGGTATAGGAATTACCGCCGTGAATTTACAAAGTATATTGTTAGCTGGGTTTAATGTCATTCTTATGCCAGCTGTGATTTTTGGATTGTTTCTTTTATTGCCAAATGTAAGCCGTGAAATGCTTTATGCAGGAACATTAATTGCAGCGCTGCCGATGCCAATTGCTTTTGGTATTTTTGGACAAGCATACGGTTTAAATGAAAAGGCGTTAACACCTTTATTGATAAGTACCATTATTGGTTTTATTGGAGTAAGTGGGCTTATCGCTTTGTGGTGGTAAAACAAAAGCCCCATACGGGGCTATTGTTTCTTTACTATTTTTTTGGTGCTGGCTGTGCGGGAGCATTTGCAGCCTGTTTACTTTTTTCTGCAATAATCTTATCAACCGAAGCTAAAGATTCTCTAGCGTTAGGAACATTTTGATTGGCAAGTTCAGTAAAGATCTTTTTGGCCTCAGGTAAATTTTGTGGAATGATATTGCCATTCGCCATCATGGTCGCTAAAGCCATAGATGCTGGCGCATAACCTTTTTGGGCGATTGCTTGTAATGCTTCAATGCCTTGGCGTTTCATTAACGGATTTTTATTTTCGACACCTTGGCTAATATCATAAAGTGCTTTCACCTGAGTAGCTGGATAGTTACCTTTTCTGATTAAAGGCGCTAACTTTTGAAGGGCAATTTGATGAGACTGTGGCTTTTTCTGAGCAAATAAAATGGTCGCAATTTTTACCGTTGCATCATCAGAACCTTGAGCTGATGCTTTCTGTACATATTGGCTAAATTTATTACTATCTTTTGCAACGCCTAACTCACCAGTTTCATAAATTTGCGCAAGTCTATAACTGGCCTGAGCATAACCTTTGTTTGAGGCATCTTCATAATATTTCAGAGCTTTAGCATTATCTTTGGCGGTACCTTGGCCCATTTGCGTCATATAGCCTAAGTTATAGATCGCTTGAGCATTTCCTGTCTGTGCAAGACGCTGGACTTCTTGAAAGGCAGCAGGATAATTTTTTGCTGCATACAGTTGTTCTGCCTGTTTAAAGACATCATTTTTTGCCACAGATGCTGTATTGTCTGCCGCAAAGATGGACGAACTTGAAATGGCGATTAGGCTGGCGATGAGTAATTTTTTCATTTCTTTTTAACCTTTTACTTCGTAGCTACATCATTCCGTCGATGTATTGAATCAACTTAACTTCTCATCATAAATAGTGATGCATGAAAGTAAACAGCCGATTTGTATATAAAACGATGTACATAAAGCAAACTGTGGAGAAAAATGATATGCCACTCTAGCTAAGAGAGTGGCATATAGACTTATTTAGCTGACTTAAGTAATGCTTCAATTTGTTTTGCATCACTTGGTACACCTGAGATTCTTTGTCCATCTTGCAAGAACAGGGTTGGTGTTCCATCGATATTTAATTTTTGGCCTAAAGCGATATTCTTTTGAATTGGGCTTGAGCAACTTTTGCTATTCGTCGGCAATTTGCGATTAAGCATATAGCTGGTCCAAGCTTCAGACGGATTCTTTGAACACCAGATTTGATTTGCAACTTTTTCAGCATTTGGGTGCAAGCTGGTCAGCGGATATAAGAATACATATACCGTTACGTTATCCACCCCAACCATGTTTTGTTCTAAACGCTGACAGTAAGGGCAATCTGGGTCACTGAAAATATAAAGAGTACGCTCACCTTTACCTTTTACATATTTTATCGCCTGATTTAGGGGGAGGCTTTTGACATCAATTTTACCCAATTCGGCAATTCGTTCTTCTGTCATATTTTTTTGTTGTTTGATATCAACTAAATTGCCTACAAAAAAGTATTTAGCATCTTGATTGGTATAAACAATACGACCGCTTGTATACACTTCATAAATACCTTGCACAGGTGATTGATAAACACCTTTTACAGGTAAGTCTGGATAATTTGTCTTCAGATTTTGTTCAAGTGTTTTCACATCAGCATGAGCAGAACCGAAAAAAGCCAAACTCAACATGAGTGTAGCAAGTTTAGTTTTCATATTTTTTCTCTTAGATTTCAACCTAGATTATGATGGCATAGAAAAATTAAAAAATTGATGCCCTAATTAAATGAATTTATTAGAATTTTGTATCTATAAAAAAGCCCATAGAGTCTCCACGGGCTTTTATTTACTAAATATAATTACTGTGGTCTAGCCACATCACCACTTAATGCTTCTGGCAAATCGAGGACTTGAAGACCGAGTTCAGCTAGAGCGGCTGGTTTTGCAACAACCAACGCAATATATCCGTCAGTGGTTTGAGTACTATTTACTACTTCAATATCGTTATTTAATTGAGTAGCTGGAGCAGGTACTTCACCTGTACCTTGAACTAGATGCAACCAGTGTTTTGGTTTTGCTTTAAACCAAAGGCGCGCCACAATTTCTTGACCTAAGTAACAGCCTTTATCGTAATTTACGCCTTCACGTTGATGTAAACGTAATTCTTGTGGTTGGAACTCATGTTCGGTCGCTTGAGCAATCCATGCTTGCCCCGTCATGATGGCTTGTTTTTGCCATTCGGAAACATCAGTTTCTGCAGAGCTGAACTCAGTGTGTCCATTTACAACTTTTGGAAACACTACGCCTTGTTCACTTAAAGTCATTTTTGAAAATGCGCCATATTTTTTAATATGCTTAGCGAACTCTTCAGCTTGATCTTGAGTAACAACAATCTCAAAACTTTCAGCGTTCAGCTTTTTCAGCCACAGGCCAAAGTGAATACGGCCTTTAAGATCACAAATGGCTGTATAGCGTGTTTCATTTTCAGCTAAACGCTCAGTATCGACAGTCACTTGACCTTGTAAAAACTTCTGTGCATCTACACCGTTTAATGCATAAGAGGAGAAAGCGAGCAGACTCATGATTAATCTCAAATTCAATATGTTTCATTATGATTGCTGACTATTTTGCTCCATTTTTACTAAAAAATCAGCCTTAGTTTTCGTAATTTAGTTTTGTTTAAAATAAGCTAATTAGGTTGAAAAAACACCAAAAATATACGTTAAAACACTTTCTAAAGTTTAAGCTAGTAAACATTATTTCTATAACTTAAATGGAATTAAAAATAAGGAGAAGATCATGGCAACAGGTACAGTAAAATTACATCGCGTATTTAAAGCACCTACTGAACGTGTTTATCGTGCATTTCTAGACCCAGATGCTTTAGTTAAGTGGATGGCTCCTCACGGCTTTACTGCGAAAGTTCATAGTTTTGATTCAAATGTAGGTGGCTCATACAAAATGAGTTTTACTAACTTTTCGACAGGATCAACACATTCATTTGGCGGAACTTATGTTGAGCTCATTCCAAATGAATTAATTCGTTATAACGATCAATTCGATGATGCAAAATTACCTGGTACGATGCAGGTGACTATTACATTAAAGACTGTACTGGTCGGCACGGAGGTGCATATTACTCAAGAAGGAATACCCGAAGTTATTCCTGTAGAGGCATGCTATTTAGGATGGCAAGAGTCTTTGTCGTTATTGGCACTTTTGGTGGAAGCTGCGATTCCAGATCAGTAAAAGAATTTTATTTTTCTAAAAAAAAGAGTAGGTCGTAAGACTTACTCTTAACATAGCTCTAATTGGTTTTGTTGTTCCAATAATTTAACTATGGCTGAAAAATCGACTTGTTGTGCATCAGGTCTGGAAACCTGATTAAACTGTTGTTGAATTAGACTAAAAGCTGGAAGTTCTAAATTATTTTGAGTAACTAAATTTAGTGCTATCCCAATATCTTTTTGTAATAAATCTAAAGCAAAAGTTTTTTCAAATTTACGGCTTAAAACACGTTGCATCATAATATGCTCTGAAACATTGCTTTTGCCACTAGAGTGGTTAATGCAGTTCATTGCGGAATGTAAATTTACGCCTTGAGATTTAAGAATGCTCAAACCCTCTGCTAGCGCCCAAAGATGTGTTGCCATTAGTGTGTTATTGATAGCTTTTACTGCAAAAGCAGCACCGCTTTCGCCGACATATTCAACTAAATTAGCAAATGCTTGAATGATTGGTTTTGCTCTTTTAAAAGCAGACTCGTTACCTCCGACCATTACCGTGAGAGTTCCTCGTTCAGCCCCAATCGTTTGTCCTGAAACTGGTGCATCTAAATAATCAACTCCACTTAATTTGAGCTGTTGACTGAGTTTTCTTGCAGTCTCTGGCACACCGCTAGTGCAGTCTACCCAAATACAGCCTTGTTTTAGTTGAGAATCCGCAATTAAATTTTCTACATCTTGGCTAGTCGGTAGGCATGAAAAGATAATATCTGCTTGCAGAGCTTGTGTCAGGTCTACAGCCTGCGTACCAAAGGTTTGTTCATGTTGCTTTGCTTTGGCAAAAGTACGATTCCAAACATAGACTTGGCTACATACTTGGGTTAAATGGGAAGCCATGTGCCATCCCATTGCACCTAAACCGATAAATGAAGCACTTTGAATCAAGGAGTTTCTCCAAAATTAAAGGTGTGGGACAGAATTAAGCGGTTCTACTGATTTTTCAATAGATTGACTTTCGGATTTTTCCGTTCTGTTGAGTAATAGGTTAAGCACAATTGCTGCAAGTGTCGCAGTTCCAATACCCCCTAAGTCAAATGGCCCAATATGTAGACTTAAATTACCAGCACCCATAATCAAGCTGACTGCTGCAATGATTAAAGTACTATTTTTAGTGAAATCAACTTTGTTATCGATCCAAATTTTTGCTCCAGCTACAGTAATTAAACCAAAGACAACAATGGATGCACCGCCTAATAGAGCAACAGGAATGGTGCTAATGATTGCTCCAAATTTGGGAGATAGACCGAGTAGAATTGCAAATACTCCCGCAACCACAAAAATAGTCGTTGAATAGACTTTAGTTACAGCCATCACACCAATATTTTCGGCATAAGTCGTCATACCTGTACCACCAACAGAAGCTGATAAACTTGTACAAATACCATCTGAAAAAAAAGCACGACCCATATATGGCGATAAATTACGTTCTGTCATGGCAGAAACAGCTTTGAAATGTCCTAAGTTTTCAGCGACTAAAATAAGCGCAACAGGTGCAATCAATAAAATAGCTTTGGCATTAAAAACAGGTGAGTGAAAAGTGGGTAGGCCAAACCATGCAGCTTGACTGATCGCATTAAAATCGATGGGTTTGCCTAACCCTAAGATATTGGTGAGTAGAAAATAAATAAAATAAGCACTGATGAGCCCGATGAGTAATAGAAGGCGGCGAATCATACCTCTTGTAAAAACAGCAACGGCACTAATGCATAAAATGGTAATGACTGCCATCCACGTGTCAAAGCTATTTGTCGAAACGCTTTTAATTGTTACAGGTGCAAGGTTTAAACCAATAATCATCACAATTGCACCAGTGACCACGGGTGGCATGAGTTTTTCAATCCATGCAGTTCCAGTTTTCATCACAATTAAACCGATGCATGCATAAATCAAACCGCAAATGATTGTACCGCCCAGCGCCACAGCTAAATTTGGATTTGCTCCAACCCCTGCATAGCCTGTAGCGGCTGCGACTGCGCCAATAAAGGCGAAGCTTGATCCGAGATAGCTAGGCATACGCCCACCTGTCATTAAAAAGAACAAGATGGTGCCAATACCAGTAATAAAAATGGTGAGGTTCGGATCAAAGCCCATGAGTAACGGGGCTAAAACAGTTGCTCCGAACATCGCAAAAGCATGTTGTAACCCCAAAACAATACTTTTACCAGGAGGAAGATATTCATCAATTTGTACGGGAGTTTCTAAATTACCTGTGTGCGGCTTAAATTTAGGAAACCAAGATTCTTTTGTTCGCATAACAGATCCTCTTTTTCATTTTTTATCTGCATTAGCATGCTGTTTGTAATTCGCAATAATTGCGGTTGAAGTACATAAGTGCATTAAGTCCACTTTGGTGTTTCATTGCTTTGACCGAACAAAACAAGACATCATGACTACCGATACTCATGCTTTGTACAATTTCACAATCAAATGATACCAAGGCCTCATTCAAAATCGGAGAACCAGTGAGTAGCTTGCTCCATTCCCCATGAGCAAAGCGTTCTGGCATTGGTGTTTTTCCACCGAAAATTGTAGATAGCGTACTTTGATGGGCAGCTAAAGTATTGACACAAAGTACCTCATTTTGTTTAAAAGTATTAAAAACGGATGCTGAGCGGTTGAGACAAACCAATAGTGTCGGCGGTGTATCTGTTACGCTACATACAGCGGAGGCTGTAAAGCCAGCCTTTCCCGCAGGCCCATCTGTCGTGATGACATTCACTGCTGCTCCAAGATTTGCCATGCCTTGTCTAAAAGTATGCTGATCTACTTCTAAGTGTGTTGAGCATGTTTGAGCCTGCTGAATCGTAGATGGAGTTAAAACCTGTTTCTCTTCTGTTTTTTGCATGATTGCTCTCCAACCCCAATTCATGATCATTACAATGAATCGAGGCTAAAACATCACATTAGTGATGATGCTGAAGGTTTTTATCAGTGACATCGCTTATCCCACATGGGCAATCGATGCAATCTCAATTAAAGCATCGGGTTTCACCAAGCCGCACTGGATACAAAAGCGAGCAGGTTTGTCACTCGGAAAGTATTCGGCATATACCTTATTCACTGCGGTATAGTCCGCCCAATCTTTAATGAAAATGGAATTGAACGTTACGTCATCCATGGTGCCACCCGCAGTTTCAATCACTTTTTTGATCGTTTCTAAAATATGGCGAGTTTGTCCTGCAGCATCACCAATACAGACCACATTATTATTTTCATCAAAAGCTAATGTGCCTGAGACATACACAATATTGTCTGCTTTGGTTGCAGGAACATAGGGTGCAAGTGGTGCCGATGTTCCTTTAGGGATAACAACTTGTTTAGACATAAGATGCTCCAAATCAAAAATTTTAGATAAAATTAAATGTATGAATTAGGCAGATTGCTGTAGTAATGCTGAGGCCGAACCAAAGGTTTCAATAAAGTTATTGGTGTCAGATACCCAGCCAAAAAAAGTTTTAATGTTATATAGCGCTGCGTCGTGAGCCTCTTGAGGTCCGGCTTGATAGCAAGCATCTTTAAGTGCAACGCCGAAATATTCCAAAAAGAAACCATCACGCAAGGTCGACTCGACACAGACATTGGTGGCAATACCTACAAAGACCAAATTACGAATGCCACGAGCACGTAAAATGCTGTCGAGCGCGGTGTTAAAGAAACCGCTATAACGTGGCTTTTCAATAATGATGTCTTGTGGAAGTGGTTGTAACTCATCAATTAAAGCAAAGTCCCAACCACCTTTAGATAAAAGTTGGCCTTGTAACTCGGGGCGTTTACGCATGGTTTTTAAAGCATTGGATTTATGAAAATTTGGTGAACCTAAACCACCGGCTTCGACGTAGTTTTTATCCCAACCATTTTGGAAATAGATGACCTGAATCCCTGCACTATGTGCAGCATCGATCGCCTTTTTAATATTTTCGACTACAGGCTTAGTCTTTGAAACATCAAAACCTGCTAAATCTAAATACCCACCTAAAGAGGTGTAGGCATTTTGCATATCAATGACAACAAGTGCAGTTTGTTCTGCTGCTAGTTGAATATGTTCAGGTTCTGCTTTTAATACTTTGCCTGTACCGATCTGTGACGTGAATTCTGCACACACAATATTAGACATTTCATTCATGCGCTTTTCTCCAAAACAGTTGGTTCGGCTTGCTCTGCCAGTTCGGTAACGACACTTTCACGACATTTCATGAGCGGTTGAATGCGTTGACCAAAATCTTCTACACCTTGTACAAAGTCATCAAAGGTCAACAAAATTCCTTCTGTACCTTCAATCTCGGCAATCTCATCAAGCATTTTTGCGACATTTTTAAAAGAGCCAACAATGGTGCCCATATTGATATTGACTGGAGAAACACTAGAGGCCATGTGACGAATATTGGTGTCAGTGCCAGACACTTTATCTTTTGCACCTTGGTCTTGTAGCCAACGAATAGCTTCCATGTCCGCACCATCGTTATAGTGTTGCCATTTCTGCATTGCAGCAGCATCTGTTTCGGCTGCAATTACCATAAACAACACATAGGTCTGTACATTGCGTCCAGTTTTGTCAGTTTGAGCTTTTAAACGATCATTAATTTCGGCATAGGCTGTCGGTGTGTTTAAACCTTTTCCAAAAACAAAGTTGTAATCGGCATATTTTGCGGAAAAAGCTAAACCAGCATCAGACTGTCCTGCACAGATAATTTTCATATCAGCTTGAGGCTGTGGTTTGACCTGACAATCATTCATCTGGAAAAACTCGCCTTTTAGGTCTGACTTCCCGGTTGCCCAAAGTTCACGTAAAACTTCGACATATTCAGATAAGTAGTCATAGCGTTTAGCAAAATATTCATCGCCGGGCCACATACCCATTTGGGAATATTCAGGCATTTGCCATCCAGTCACGACGTTTAGTCCAAAGCGACCGTTGGAAATCGAGTCTATGGTCGATGCCATACGTGCCACAATTGCAGGAGGCATGACTAGTGTTGCTGCAGTTGCATAAATTTGAATTTTACTGGTGACAGCAGCGAGACCTGCCATGAGGGTAAATGTTTCAAGGTTATAGTCCCAAAACTCAGTTTTTCCGCCAAAGCCACGCAATTTAATCATGGAAAGGGCAAAGTCAAAACCGTAGTATTCAGCACGTTGTACAATTTGTTTGTTTAACTCAAAGGTAGGTTTATATTGCGGCGCATTTTCTGAAAGCAGCCAGCCATTATTTCCAATTGGACAAAAAACGCCGATCTTCATCTTGATTCCCCATCGTGAGTTTAGCAAGTCGAACTGAAAGTTATAAAAGATATAATTTTCAGTATTTGTTTGTATTTTTAATAATGCATAGTGCGTGCCAACTTTAATATTTAAATACTTATCAATGTCTTGAATTTATTATTTGGTATAATTTTTATCAAATGGTAAAAAATAATGCGGTTATGCACCAAGCAGGAACTAACTTGCTTCATTGTGCATCATTTGATCAATTTTGCTTTTGGAGTGCGTATTACATTCATTGTTCTGAGACAGTAGAACAAAAAAGGCGACATTGAAGTCGCCGTGTAGAACTAAGATATTTCTCTTTTGAGATTAAAGAGAGTGGTATGGACTTTAATCATTCCACCCGACAAGCCTCTTCAAAATTTAAGCGAGGAAGGCGGGTATAAACTTTTTCAGGGTCGCCATAGCCGATATTAATGATGAGATTAATATGATGATTTGTCCCTGCAAAAAATAGCTCATCAACCAGTTTCGCGTCAAAACCAGACATTGGACCTGTATCTAGACCTAAACTACGGCATGCCATAATTAAATATGCAGCTTGCAATGAACTATTACGAAAGGCAGTTTCATGTGCTACGGCTTCACTTGATGTAAACCATGATTTTGCATCGGCATAAGGAAATAGTTCTGGCAGTTTGTCATAAAATCTTGCATCGGTTGCAACCAAAACAGTGACAGGAGCTGTCATCGTCTTTTCTACATTGCCAGACAACAATGCTGGCTTGAGTTTTTGTTTAGCTTCAGGTGTTGTTAAAAATACAAAACGAGCTGGGCTACAGTTGGCAGAAGTCGGTGCCATTTTGACCAGATCATAAATTTGTTGAATTTGCTCAGGGGGGACGGCTTTATCTAACCATGTGCTGTGGGTTCTAGCTTCTAAAAAAAGTTGATCTAAAATATTTAATGTTTTTGCATTCATGATAAAGCCTTAATACTGTAGAAAAATTGGATGAAAGTTTGATTTAGTGGTTGAGACTCGGTCACTGTGGAAGCATGGGCACCAGAGGGTAAAATGCAAAGTTGACCATGACCGAGTTTGGTAAAAAGATCTTGTGATTTATGTACCGGAACTAAAAAATCATCTTGATTGGCGACGATATGAATTGCTGTGTCTTGTAGTGCCTGTACGTGCTCTGTCTGTAATTGAAAATGCATTAATGCTTTGAGTCGGGCAAAGACATTTGTCTTAGGTGGAAAACTTTGGAGTTGAATATCTTCAGTACTTTTAATATGGCTATGATTCTGAGAAATCCAGGCTGGAGGATACAAAAATAATGCCTGTGCACGCACATAGGCTTCAGTACCTGCTGACGCCAATAATGCGATACGGGCATCAAAACATTTTTGTGTATGCGCATCTAGTTTGTCCCATGCATTAATCAGTGTCAGGCTGAGCATGGTAATTGAGCTAGATTTCAGTTGCTTTGCAAGTTCCATTCCGATGATGCCACCCAAAGCATGCCCGATCATATGGAACTCATAAATTTGAAGATGTTCTAATAAGTGTAGTAATTGATTTGCCATGTCACACATATGGTAGTGTGCCGGTAATAAAGCACTGTCTTGGTGACAGCCTTCTTGGTCATAAGTCACGACGTTGAAATGAGCACTCAATGATTCAAGCTGTGGGCTCCAAAAACTAGCATGACCACCTAACCCTGATGACAAAATCAAATAAGGGGCGTCTTCCTGAGAGGAACATGGATAAATATAATATTTCATTTTTTACCATTTGATAAAATAATGAAAAGTTCAAAAGCAATTTATATGCCTGAATTAATAAGAAATGGCAAATTGAGATAATATTTTGTGCAAAAGATTTAGATTGTAGAAGCAAGCAAATCAATCTAATGGTTAAACCAATAATGTCTAGATTAAGCAGAGTAGAGGTAGAAATGGATATCCAAATTAAAAGAATTTATGAAAATGCTGACCCTAGTGATGGGAAACGAATATTAGTTGATCGGCTATGGAGCCGCGGAATAAGTAAAGAAAATGCCCATTTAGATTTGTGGTTAAAAGAAGTGGCGCCTTCAACTGAATTGCGCAAGTGGTTCCATGCGGCAACGCCAGATCATTGGGAAGAATTTAAGCGACGTTATTTAAAAGAGCTAGAAACCAACTCCGCAGTCGAAGAGCTACAGCACATTGCAGTAAAACATACAGTTACGCTTTTATATTCAGCAAAAGATGTGGAGCATAATCATGCGATTATTTTGAAAGAATATTTATTAAGTAAAAACTCAAAATGAATGTATAAATTTTTTTTTGGTAAAAGTCTTTTATTTGAAACTTTAAAAAATGAGTCATATCTCGCATAATATACTTTTTGAGATTTTTTTATGTCTTTGCCAAATTGCCCAAAATGCCAATCAGAATATACTTATCAAGACGGCGACTTATTAATTTGCCCTGAATGCTCACATGAGTGGAAGGAAGGGGAAGCTTCAATTGCTGATGAACAAGAAGTGATTAAAGATGCAAATGGTAATGTCTTGGCAGATGGCGATAGTGTCACTGTGATTAAAGATTTAAAAATTAAAGGTTCATCTTCGGTTGTAAAAGTAGGAACAAAAGTAAAAACAATTCGTTTAGTTCCAGATGCAAGTGATGGCCATAATATTGATTGCAAAATTGATGGTATTGGTCAGATGAAATTAAAATCTGAATTTGTAAAAAAAGCTTAATTTGTTAATTTTAATTACATCTTGGTAGAGGTACTCATGTAGCCTTTACCTTTTTAACTTTCAACATCCTTATAATTTTATTACGATAATGTATAAAAAGTAGTCTATCCAAAGTTACACACCTCATTTATATTGTCATCAATAACAAATAACTTTCGTCCAGAATAATAACGAAAGTCATACCCACATCAACAAAAAAACGAGGTTCATATGGCAGGATGGTACGAGATTTCACAAGCGAGTGATGGACAATATCGCTTTGTACTCAAGGCTGGTAATGGCGAAATTATTTTAAATAGTGAGCTATATAAAGCGAAAGCATCGGCAGTCAATGGTATTGAGTCAGTTCAAAAAAATAGTGGTGACGATGGGCGATACGATCGTTTAACTGCAAAAAATGGAAAACCTTACTTCAATTTAAAAGCAGCCAATCATCAAATTATTGGTACGAGTCAGTTCTACGCGAGCGAAGCATCACGCGACAAAGGGATTGAATCGGTTAAAACCAATGGATCTTCGACAACCATTAAAGATTTAACGGTTCAGGCATAAAATTAAATGTAAAAAAGCAGCTTCTAAAAGCTGCTTTTTTATTTATGTATTTATTAACGAGCTAATTTAGCTGCAAGTTCTTCTTTAGTTAAATTGCTCGCTTCAGCATCGCGGCGACCTTTATATTCAAAAGTACCAGCATCAAGACCTTTCTCACCAATCACAATACGGTGTGGAATACCCATTAACTCAAGGTCAGAGAATTTAACGCCCGGACGTTCGTTACGGTCATCAAGTAATACGTCAAAACCTTGAGCTTGAAGTTCTGCATAAAGTGCTTCAGCTGCTTCAAGAGTACGAGGTGATTTGTGTGCATTCATTGGAACAATTGCGATTTCAAAAGGAGCAATCGCTTGTGGCCAAATAATACCTTTGTCATCGTAGTTTTGTTCAATTGCAGCTGCAACTACACGTGTTACACCAATACCGTAACAGCCCATTGTTACTGTAAATGGCTTACCATCTTCACCTAAAACTTTACAACCTAAAGCTTCAGAGTACTTAGTACCAAGCTGGAAAATATGACCTACTTCAATACCGCGTTTAATTTGGATCGTGCCTTTACCATCTGGAGATGGGTCGCCTTCAACCACATTACGTAAATCAAAGACTTCAGTGATTTGCGCATCACGTTCCCAGTTTACGCCTACAGCGTGTTTATCAGCTTCATTTGCACCAGCAACGAAATCAGAAAGAACTGATGCAGCGCGATCAACAATAACAGTTAAGCCTTTTTCAACTAAACCTTGTGGACCTGTAAAGCCAGCCGTTAAACCAAATGCTTGAAGTTGCTCTTCAGTTGCAAATGTAAGAGGAGCGGCAACTAAAGGATGTTTCTCAGCTTTAATTTCATTCAGTTCGTGATCGCCACGTAAGAATAGGGCAACTACAGGAACATTGCCTTTTTCATCAGCAATACCTTGAACCAATAATGCTTTTACTGATTGTTTCGGATCAGCATTTAAGAACTGGCAAACATCATCAATTGTTTTTTGGTTTGGTGTTTCAACCAATTTAAATTCTTGTGTAGGTGCTGCACGCTCACCCACTAAAACTGCCTCAGCCATTTCAACGTTTGCTGCATAATCAGATTCAGTTGAAAATGCGATGTCATCTTCGCCACTTGAAGCCAATACATGGAATTCATGTGAAGCTGAACCACCAATCGAGCCTGTGTCAGCTTGAACTGGGCGGAAGTCTAAACCTAAGCGAGTAAAGATACGGCTATAAGTGTCGTACATCACGTCATAAGTTTCTTGTAATGATTCTTGAGTTGCATGGAAAGAATAAGCATCTTTCATAATGAACTCGCGTGAACGCATTACACCAAAACGTGGACGAATTTCATCACGGAATTTGGTTTGAATTTGATAGAAATTTACAGGAAGTTGTTTATAACTTTTTAGCTCGTTACGTGCTAAATCGGTAATTACTTCTTCATGTGTAGGACCAAGCACAAACGGGTTGTCGTGACGATCTTTGAAGCGTAATAATTCAGGGCCGTATTGTTCATAACGACCTGATTCTTCCCACAAGCTTGCGGGTTGGGTCACGGGCATGAACACTTCCATAGCACCTGAACGATTCATTTCTTCACGAACAATCGCATCAACTTTTTTAAGCACACGTGTTCCCATCGGCAGCCATGTATATAAACCTGATGCCAATTTACGAATCATCCCCGCACGTAACATGAGCTGATGTGAAATCACTTCAGCATCGTTTGGGGTTTCTCTCAACGTTGCAAATAAAAAGCGGCTTGCGCGCATGGAAAAAGTCCTAAAAAAGTTAAGCGTTATAAAAACGCAGATTATACGATAGTCGCTGCATTATGACATGAATCGTCGAGTTTGACGCAGCAGAAAGTTTTTCAAGTCATCCAGATAAGTGAAAATGACGGGTACAACTACTAGTGTCAACAGGGTAGAGGTGATTACACCACCAATAACAGCATGAGCCATTGGTGCACTTTGCTCTCCACCTTCACCCAAGCCTAGAGCTAATGGAACCATACCCATGACCATCGCACTTGTGGTCATTAAGATTGGGCGTAAACGGGTTTTACCCGCTTGTAAAATAGCATCATAACGACTTTCCCCATGTTCCATGGACTTTTTAATAAAGTCGATAAGTAAAATCGCGTTTTTTGTTACCAGCCCCATAAGCATAATGATGCCAATAATCGAAAATAGATTTAGGGTACTTCTAAACAAGAAGAGGGCAAGAAATACCCCAATCAATGACAGCGGCAAAGATGCCATAATCGCAGCTGGGTGAATAAAACTATTAAACTGAGAACCCAAAACAATATAAATAAATACAATGGAAAGCGTAATAGCAGTTAATGCATAACCTGCAGACTCGGCCATGTCGGCATTAGCCCCTTGGGTATTGAAGGTATAACCAGCAGGCAACTTAAATGCTTTCTGCATTTTATCAATATCTTTCCCGATATCTCCACTTGGGCGTCCAGATGTATTAGCTTGAATGAGTACTTCACGTTCAAGATCGCGTCGATTAATTTGTGACGCGCCGAGTTTTTCCTCAGTTGTTGCTACCGCACTCAATGGAACTAATATTGGTTGTCCATTTGCACCAGTTTTGTTTGAGTTGAGATATAGATTTTGAACGTCCTGAGGAAGCATGCGTTTGTCTTCATTTAACCGAATATTAACGTCATAGGTTTCGCCGTCACGATCTTCCCACGTTGTGACATTATCGCCTGCAATTAATGGACGGATTGCATTGGCAACTTGGGAAACAGACAAGCCTAAGTCACTTGCCAGTACACGATTAATATGAACACCTAAAGTTGGTTTTGGCTCTTTTAAAGAGCTTTCTAAATCGACTACACCTTTAATTTTGCCCATTTCAGTCATAAACCGATTTGAAATTTTTTGCAGCTCATTTAGGTCAGTTCCCTTAATGGAAATCATGATAGGTTTTTGACCACCAGAAACTGAATCTTGAGCAGCAGCAACGGAAGTAACATGAATGCCCGCTACGGTTTGCAAACGATCACGGAACTCATTGTTGAGCGTTGCTAAGTCTGAACTACGTTCTTGTTTTGGTTTTAAAGTCACTCCTAAACCCGCATGGTTTTTCCCAGAGTTTATTGTGCTATTTACAACCCCGTAGGTAGAAACAACATCAGGGAATTGCCTAATAATTTGATCGACTTGATGTAGTTTGGCTTGGGTATATTCCAAAGAAGCATCGACGGGCGTCTCGAACTGAATACGAATTTCGCCTTTATCTGGGACTGGTACAAATTCGGTTCCAATAAGCTTTGAT
Organism: Acinetobacter genomosp. 33YU; assembly: GCF_001990725.1. Classification (NCBI taxonomy): domain Bacteria; kingdom Pseudomonadati; phylum Pseudomonadota; class Gammaproteobacteria; order Moraxellales; family Moraxellaceae; genus Acinetobacter; species Acinetobacter genomosp. 33YU. Next base: position 133,901 of record NZ_LFZQ01000001.1, read on the forward strand.
AAACCTAAGGCAGCGAATAGTGAAGCAATCGCAATAATGACTGTAATAAAACGAAAGTGCAGAGCAAGCTTCAACAACTTTTCATAAATATGGGTAAGGCCATCTAATAATTTAGAAATACGATTAAAGAAACGTTGTAGTCGACTTTCTTTTTTCTTTGCCGGATCTTTCCAATGTGCTGAAAGCATCGGGTCGAGTGTAAAACTGATAAACATGGAAATAAGAACAGCTGTACTTACAGTTACTCCAAACTGGTAGAAGAAACGCCCAATTAACCCACCCATAAAAGCAACAGGTAAAAATACTGCCACAATGGTAAGTGTGGTTGCGAGTACGGCTAAACCAATTTCTTTGGTGCCATCTAAAGCCGCAGTGACATGATCTTTGCCAAGCTCTGTATGTCTAACTATGTTTTCTCGAACGACAATTGCGTCATCAATTAACAGACCAATACTCAGTGACAGGGCTAACAGCGTCATCATGTTAATACTAAACCCAAAAGCCCAAATGAAGGTTAATGTTCCAAGCAGGGTAATCGGTAAAGTTAAACCTGTAATGACGGTAGAACGGAAAGAACCTAAAAAGAGTAAAACAATTAAAACTGCTAAGCCTGCCCCTTCAAGAATGGTACGAACAACGTCTTTAATTGAAGCACGAATACCTTTAGAGCTGTCTGCCACGACTTTATAATTTAAACCTGCAGGCATTTGAGCTTTTAGCTTCTCTAACGTTTGGTAAGTTTTATCGACGACTTGAATTACATTGGCATCTGAACTTTTTAAAATATCGATAGAGACAGCCGTTCTTCCATTATAAAAAGCACTAGATTGCAGTTCGGCTTGAGTATCTTCAACAGTTGCTACTTGTTTTAAAAAAATAGGGGAACCATTTTTATTGGCAATAACCAAATCACCAAAACCAAAAGGATGAATAACTTTTGATTGAATCTGTACCACGAGTTCAGAATTCTTTTGCTGTAAAGTTCCCGCAGGGACTTCTATATTTTCATTTTTTAGCGTGTTAATAACCTGATCAATGCCAATACCGTAGCTTTGCAATTGTTCAGGATGGATTTTTATACGAATTTGACGTTTAGCATCACCAAGTAGATTGACATTACCTACACCAGAAACAGTTTTAAGCTGAGGCACAATTTTTTTATCTACATATGAACTTAATTGAGCCAAGCTCATCGTATTCGACTCAAACACCACCGACATAATTGGGCTAGATGAAGGATCGTAGCGTTGCACAATCGGCGTATCAATCTCATCACGAAATTGAGCGATAACAGGAGCAATTTTGTCGCGCACATCTTGTGCTGCAATTGCAGAAGAGGTATCAAGATTAAACTCGGCAATCACCATCGAAGACCCTTCACTTGAACGTGAAGTAATTTGTTTAATGCCTGAAATCGTGTTGATTTGGTCTTCGAGTTTTTTGGTAATATCTGACTCAACCGCTTCAGGTGAGGCACCAGCATATTGCGTGGTAACGACTACGAATGGGAAATCTACATTAGGAAACTCTTCAACCGTCATGCGTTTCCAAGAGGCTAACCCGAGTACCATTAAGCACAGCATCATCATAATGGTAAAAACGGGGTACTTCACACTGATTCGGGTAAACCACATAAGCTATTTGCTACCTTATTTATTTTTTTCGGCCGTAAGCGTTACTTTTTTATTGATATCAGAATCTTCAAACTGGATACGACTTATCTGATCTGTACTTTGTAAACCTTGTACCAAAGCAATATTTTCATTGTAACGTTGCTCAATTACCCGAATCTTGACCTTTTGAATAGTCTGACTGCGTATTACCCATACGAAAGGTTCTTGTTGCAGGTTTTGAATACTATCTAAAGGAATGGTTTGTCCTTGATTGCGATCATTTTGCAAAATAATGCCATTAATAAATGCGCCGATACTGAGTGAATCAATTGTTTCTTTAGGGCTCGCAAAGAATTCAATTTGTCGACTATCTTGGTCTGCTACAGGTGAGACCCGAGTCAGTATTGCGTGTAATTGTTTTGAATTACCCTGAATCTGATATTGAATAGAGCTACCCACTTTTAGTGCAGATTGTTGCTCAATAGGCAACTTTGCTTGTATTTCTAATTCATCAGGATTAACGATTTCAAATAGTGTTTGCCCAACCGATACAGTTTGTCCCGGTTCAACTTGTCGTTTAGTAATTACACCTGAAATAGGACTCGTAATAATGCCATCTCGGTTAGCTTTTTTAGCAATATCAACATTCGCTTGCTGGGCTCTAACACTTTCAAGTTGACCCTTATAATCTACTTGACTCTGTTCAAACTCTACACGGGCAATAAAGCCTTGATTGAGTAATCTTTGTTTTCGATTCATCAAATTACGTGAAAGCTCTGCTTGTGCCTGAGCAGAAGCAAGATTAGCTTCTGCTTGAGCTAAACGCGCAGCATTATCTTGATTATTTAATCTGACTAATACTTGGCCTTTTTGTACTTTTTGACCTACATTTGCATTAACGGATGTTGCTGTCGCACTGACTTGAGCTTGAATAGAACTTTGTTGTACTGCACGAATAGTTCCTGTAAAAGACGTCTGAGTAGCTACAGAGCCTTCTTTTACAGTAATTAAATCTTGAGGAATAAGTTCAATTTTTTTAGGTTCAGATGCTGTTGTTTTTGGTGCTTCTTGCTGATGACATGCAGCTAAAATCAAACTCAGGCTAATTAAGCTTAATTTAAAAAAAGTAGAAGGGGTAAGATGCGTTGTGCGCATACAGCATCATCCTGTAGTTCAAATTTTATTTTGCCCCTATTCTTGATAAAGCTGTGCGCTTATTCAAGCTTTTTTAAACGTTCGATAATATTTTCATACTCATTGTTGGTGTGATTATAATTTTTTGAAAGTAATTCAAGTGTTTGTTTAACCTTGAGAATATTGGTTAGATTGTTTTCAATCAATGCTTTAAGCCTCTCAGGAACTTTTTCACCTTTACGAAAATATTCCATTTCCTGACGTTTAAATAAAATTTTATCTTGTTGCAAGTGGTTGAGTTGTTCTTGCTGATAATTCATTTGTTTTTTAATTGCTAATAGAGCTTGGTCCCTTTTAATCACAGCAGTTTTACTATTGCTATATGCCTTTTTTAATTTGTTATCTTCTTCTCTGTATCGGGCTGATAATGCGCGTTGTGACGATTGATTTAAATCGATCTCTGAATTATAGGGGTGATTTCTTTTTATCACCTGCATATTTTGGTCGAGTGCTTCATAACCATGACGGATATGTGCAGGCGTTACGGATGTACTGATATTGGCAATCCCATGTTGGTCATAATAGCGATACCAAACAGCTTTAGGGGCATCATTTGCGGCAAACGTTGGGGAAGATAAAAACAGTGCTCCACAAGAAGCAATGCCTATAAATACAGACAAGCAGTTCCTATAAAAGGCGTATTTCACCCGCTTATTCATAAAATTCCCCAAAAAAGAAAGCTAAGCCACTTATTTTTAAATAGTTAATCTTAAATATATTAGTTATTATTTAACTGAATAAAAATATTAATATTATAAAAAAAATGATAATTTTTTCGAAAGTGTGATGAGGTTAAAAGTTATTGTTTATAAATGAGAAAGTAGACAAAAACCTTTCATTGAAAATAGAAGTATAGATATGTTAAAAATGCGTATAAATCTGTAAAAACAAATTTAAGTTAAATTGCATTTATATTTTATGTTATGGGGATGGAAGATTAAATGGAAGATGCGTTCCAAAATCTGAAAGTAATGGTTATTGATGACTCAAAAACTATTCGCCGTACAGCAGAAACATTATTGCAACGAGAAGGTTGTGAAGTGATTACTGCTGTCGATGGATTTGAAGCTTTATCTAAAATTGCTGAAGCGAATCCAGATATCGTTTTTGTAGATATCATGATGCCTCGTTTAGACGGTTATCAAACTTGTGCTCTGATTAAGAACTCTCAAAATTATCAGAACATTCCCGTTATCATGCTCTCAAGTAAAGATGGTCTATTTGATCAGGCAAAAGGGCGTGTGGTAGGTTCAGATGAATACTTGACGAAACCATTTAGCAAAGATGAATTGCTAAATGCGATTCGTAATCATGTAAGTTCATAATTAAGTAATTTAAGGGCAAAGAAATGGCACGTATTCTTATTGTTGATGACTCACCAACAGAAACTTATCGTTTTAGAGAGATCTTGACCAAGCATGGTTATGATGTACTTGAAGCATCTAATGGTGCGGATGGTGTAACTTTGGCAAAAGCAGAACAGCCTGATTTAGTATTAATGGATGTTGTAATGCCTGGTGTAAATGGTTTTCAAGCAACACGTCAGATTACTCGTGATGAAGACACTAAGCATATTCCGGTGGTTATTGTGAGTACTAAAGATCAGGCAACTGACCGAGTATGGGGCAAACGTCAAGGCGCGCTTGATTACTTAATTAAGCCGATTGAAGAAAAGCAATTGATTGATGTAATTAAACAATTTCTAAATTAACTCATCCATCCATAAAAACATAAACGGCGGGTCTAAGCCCGTCTTATAGGATCGAGTATGGCCGCGAACGGATTTATCGAGTTACTTCGTTTATCTAAACGAGGTAATAAGAATTACGCTTCAGTCCAAAATGAAGCAGAGCGATGGTCAGGAATTGCTTTTGAAATGAGAGGGCAATACTTCGTCGCACCACTTGGGGAAGTGTCAGAAGTTATCTATCCACCAAAATATACACCTGTTCCAAATACCCAAAGTTGGGTAAAAGGATTGGCAAACATTCGGGGAAGGTTACTTTCGGTTTCAGACTTGGCACATTTTATTTCAGGGCAACGAAGTGCATTTTCGGCTGCCCAAAAAGTGTTATGTATTAGCCATCAAGATCAGTATGTGGGGCTGGTTGTTGATCAGGTTTTGGGGATCCAACACTTTAATAAAAAAAGCTTTTTTTCTCAAAGTTTAAACTTGGAGGAAAATTTAAAAGAATATTGTCAGGGGTATTTTCACCAGCATAATCAGCACTGGCACGTCTTTTTATTTAGTCGACTATTGCAAAACCCACATTACATGAATGCATCGACAAAATTTATAAACTAATTTTTATGCTGTTAATAAACAGTATATTTTTCTGGGGAGAAGCTGTATGGGCTTTAAACTTAAAAAGAAAAGTGGCAATCGTAGTGTAAACGAAAAATCGAATGTCAACTTTGTTGCGAAAATCCAGTCACAAATTGAGCAATATGCCAGTTTATTTGGGGAAAGTAAAAAGTCCAAGCCTATCCTTTATGTAGCATCTGTATGTTTAGTAGTAGCTTCAACTTCGCTTGCTTATTTATTCTATAATGTACCTCGCCATAACGAATTAACACGTAGTATGGGTGAGCTGCGCTTATTATCACAAACCATTTCTAGACAGGCTACGGAAGCAACAGCTTCTGGATCACCTGAAGCGATGAAAGAGTTGGTTGCATCGCGTCAACTTTTTGCCAAAAATATAAAAAATGTCGAAGACATTTATGGTACATCTTCAAAAGAATACAAAAAAGTAGCTGGCTTGTGGAAATCTTTGGCTTATGACATTGATTTGATCTCGTCACAACAGGACGTAATTAACCAGTTATATAATATGAATATCTCGATTAGTGACTCTATTCCTGAGATTCAAGCTGAATATAACTTGATGGTTGATAAGATGGTTCGTGAAAAAGTATCAAGTAATCAGGTCGTGGTTGCTAAAAACCAGGTATTTATTGCGGAACGTATTCTACGATCTATTAACTCCGTTTTCGTTGGTACAGAGAACTCTGAGAACTCAGCGCATGACTTTAGTGTCGATATCGAGACTTTTGGTGTGTATTTAGATGCGCAGCTAAACGGAAATGCTGAATTAGGCGTAGCTAAAGTTGATTCTCCTGAAGTGCGTGAATCTTTGGAAGGCATTAAAACTGAGTACGATAAAGTTTTAAAATCTGCCGCGACATCAGTTCTTAAACATACCAACCAGATCGTAAACGTACGTCAATCATCTAGTGAGATCTTCTCTCAATCTGATGCAATGTTAAACGCATTAGGTGATCTTTCAGATCAAACACAATACGGTTGGCAGGCTTTTGCATTAGTTGCATTGCTTACATTATCGCTTCTTGGCTTAATTGGTTCTGTCTTAAAACTTTTATCACTTCGTAGTAAAGCAGATAAGCAGCGTGTAGCGACATTACAAGAAGAATATGATCGTAACCAGAATGCGATTTTACGTTTACTCGATGAAATTGCCGATCTTGCAGATGGTGACTTGCGTTCATATGCAACGGTATCTGAAGACTTTACTGGTGCGATTGCCGACTCGATTAACTTTGCGATTGACCAATTACGTGACCTCGTATCTCGAATTCACGAAACTTCTCAAGAAGTTGCTCGTTATACACAAGATACTCAGAGCATTACTAACCAGTTAGCAGAAGCATCTGAGCACCAAGCACAAGAAATTGCGGGTGCATCAACTGCAATGAACGAAATGGCATTGTCTATTGACCAAGTATCTGCCAACGCTTCTGAATCTGCCAATGTAGCACAACGTTCGGTATCTATTGCATCTAATGGTGCACAAGTCGTAAACCGTTCTATTGAGGGTATGGATACCATTCGTGAACAGATTCAGGAAACTTCAAAACGTATTAAACGTTTGGGTGAGTCTTCACAAGAAATTGGTAACATCGTATCGCTTATTAACGATATTGCAGACCAAACAAACATTCTTGCATTAAATGCAGCAATTCAAGCATCTATGGCCGGTGAAGCAGGTCGTGGTTTCGCCGTGGTTGCCGATGAAGTCCAACGTCTTGCAGAACGTTCTGCTTCAGCAACTAAACAGATTGAAACGCTTGTTAAAACGATTCAAACGGATACCAACGAAGCCGTAATCTCGATGGAACAAACGACAACTGAGGTTGTACGTGGTGCTAACTTGGCGAAAGATGCGGGTATTGCACTTGATGAAATTCAAAAAGTATCGGGTGACTTGGCAAACTTAATTGCGAGCATTTCTGATGCAGCAAAACTTCAGTCAGCATCTGCGAGTCATATTGCTGCAACCATGACAGTCGTACAAGAAATTACTTCACAAACAACAACAGCAACCTTCGATACTGCTCGTTCTGTATCTGAATTGGCGAACATGTCGGAGTCATTACGTGAGTCAGTAACGGACTTTAAATTACCTGACTAAATTGGGGGATGAGAATAGCTATTCTTATAATAGCTATTCTTTTAAAAGTATGAGCAGCGCCAGACAAATATTGGGGAAATAGCTATTTTTCTGGTGTTGACTCTGTAGTTTTCCCCACACAGGGGGTAAGCAAAAGAAGCCTTTGCTATGAAAGAAATATTAAAAACTTTAACTGAAGCAATGACGCTACCTGAAGATAGCTATTCTGAACAAGATGCTGAGTTTCTTGAGATTTTTGTCGAAGAAATTGATGAAATTTTTGTTGATTTGCAGCCATTGTTGAATGAATGGATGCAGTCTGCAAATACTGCTACGCTCACTGAAATTCGCCGCCATTTTCATACCTTAAAAGGTTCGGGGAGAATGATTGGTGCTAAATCTTCAGCTGAGCTTGCTTGGACAGTTGAAGATACGCTCAATCGAGTAATCAATCAAAGCCTTAAGCTGACTCCAGCTATTCAGGGCTATGTTCAGTTAGTGTTTAAGTTCTATTTCCTTAAATTAGTAGATAATTTTAAGCAAAAACGAGCACATGCAGTAGATTTTAGACCGCTTATTTTATTAGGCCAACAACTACAACAACAGCAAAGTTTAGAACCTGCTTTAGAAGAGCTTTTACAACTTTCAAATACGCTTACTGCCGAAACAATAACTGGGCTTGAGCTAGACTATATTGAGCAAGATTTATTGGCTGAGCCAATTGTTGAAGATGTACATACTGAAATTGAAATAAATCTAAATGAAACTTTAGCCTTGTTTATGGAAGAGGCGGAAGAGCATTTATCGACAATTAATCAGTTCTTAAATCAAGAACTACATCAGTATGATAGCTACAATGCTTTAATACGTGCTCTACACACTTTGCGTGGCAGTTCTGCAATGGCGCAGGTCGAAACAATTTTTGAATCCAGTACTAAAGTTGAGCACTTATTTAAAATCTTATTGCAAGAGGAGCTTTCTTCTAATTCAGATGAGATTTTATTATTACAAGAATATCGTGAGTTTATTGGCGAGAGCTTAGAACTGCTATCTAGCAATAGTTCAAGTGAACAGCTTGAAGCGAGATTGGCGCAGTTTAATCAATCATGGGATGCTTACGTGGAGCAACATGGTGATCGAACTGATCCATTAATGCCTTCACATGGTTTGGTGTCGCAATTATTGCTGCTAGATGTTTCTGAGTTACTAGATGCAGAATTAGATTTTGAGAAAGGAATTCGTAACGAGTTTCCTGGTTATCTTGAACGTCTAAGTGAACAGGCTGATCTGTTGCTACAGCATACTCACTCTCAAGCAATGCTTGGTTTGCATGAATATACGAGCCAATTGAAAGATAGCTATAATGTATTGCTTGATAAACCTGTCTTGTTGCAATCAGACTATATTTTTGAAATTTATCAGAAAGCGCATCAACAACTTATTCAATTGTTCGATGCTTTAGCTGCTGGTCAGCGAGTCGGTATTGTTAAGCAACATCAAAGTATTCTAGAAGAATTAAAACTTTATACGTTACATACGCCGAGTATTCAAAATGATTTACCTCAGCAGAATTTTACTTTTGATGAGCCACTATTCAATACCCAACTAGAACCGGAAGTTATTACGGTAGAGAATTTATCAGATTCCGCCGACTGGACCGTATTAAGCCAGAGTGTACAGCAAGATCGTCAGTATATTTCATCTGCACAGGTAAATCGAAACTTTGATCCTGACCTTTTGGACATTTTTCTCGAAGAAGCTGATGAGCTACTTGAGGGGATTGATACTGATCTCAATATATGGGTAGGTGAGCAAGAAAACTTTGCAGCTTTGAACAACTTAATGCGTTATTTGCATACCTTGAAAGGGGGAGCAAATATGGTTCAGGCGACTTATATCGGTTCGATTACCCATGAATTAGAAAGCATATATGAGCGTTTAATTCAAAAGCAGTTAATTGCAACTTCACCTCTAATTGATTTTATTCGTTTGATTCAAGATGACTTGGCCGATCGTCTACAAATCATGCGTGAAAAACAGCTAGATTATGCGGCTCCTTACACCATTAATGCGTTAAAACAAGCGGGTAAAAACTCTAACTTCCAACCTGTGCCTGAGGTTGAAGTATTTGATACTGAAAGTGAGATATTCTCTGAACAAGAGGTGGTGTCTCAAGTATTAATAAATGAGGTACCAGCGGAAACAGAAGTTGTTGTTGACGAATTAGAAGCTCATCACGATCAAGTATTTGATACCGTTGTTACTGAATTGGCTACGCCAATTGAACTAATAACATCAGTTGAATCTTTGCAACAGAATGAAGCTGTAGTTGACGAAGAAGATATTACCGTTGTTGTTGAGCAGACATTCCTCGAAGAAGCTGCTGAATTGTTAGAAATGGCTGATGTGCTATTGAAACAATGGTTTGATCAGCGTACGAACCGTAGTATCTTGCTTCAGTTACAAAGAGCCGTGCACAGTTTGAAGGGGGGTGCACGCATGGTCGGTTTAGAGGCCGTGTATGCAATTGCTTATCAACTGGAAAATACTTTTGAACAGTTTGCACTGCATCACTTCAACTCGAATATTTATGACCATCTGCTCGAAAGTGCAATTGCATGGCTAAAAGATGCAATTTTCAAGCACAACTATCAGCACTTCGATGGACTACAACAAAGTTTAGAAAATATTCAATTCTTTGAAACGAATATCCAAATTCCAGCGAAGTTAACGAAAGCTGATTTGTTTAGCTCAGAACCTGTGATGACCTTTATACAAGGTGATGGTACCGAACCACCACCAATGATGGGAGTATGGGAGCAGACAGAACGTCTGGATCAAAATAATGAAATGATCCGAGTTTCAGCAGACTTAATCGAGAAGATGATTGATTTATCTGGTGAAAATTCGATTAACCGTTCGCGAATTGAAATGGATCTAAGTCAGTTTGGTCATACATTGGTTGAAATGGAATTGGCTATTCAACGACTTGCCGATCAGTTACGTCGAATGGAAGGCGAATTAGAAACACAAATTATTGCCAAACATGGTATTGAGCATTCTCGTTATACCGACTTTGACCCTTTAGAGATGGACCAATATTCGTCTTTAAATCAGTTATCGAAATCTCTTGCTGAATCTGCATCGGACTTAGTCGACTTTAAAAATACGTTGTCTCACAAGATCAGAGATACAGAAAGTCTGCTTTTACAACAATCACGAATTCAAGCAGAAATTCAAGAAGGTTTGATGCGAACACGATTAGTTCCATTTTCACGGTTACTACCACGGTTACAGCGAATTGTTCGTCAGACCTCTACTGCATTGAACAGACCTGCTGAGCTTTTTGTAAATAATACTGAAGGTGAACTAGATCGTAATATTTTAGAACGCTTGGTAACACCGCTTGAGCATATGCTCAGAAACGCAATTGACCATGGCTTAGAAGACAGAACACAACGTCAACAAGCTAATAAACCTGAAGCTGGACGTATTGAACTCAATATTCAACGTCAAGGTACAGATGTGGTTGTTGTCTTTAGCGATGATGGACAAGGTATTGATGTAGAAAAAGTACGTCAGAAAGCACTGCTTGCGGGTCTGATCAAACCGGAACAGCACTTGGAACACCAAGATATTTTACAACTGATTTTCCATCCGGGTTTAAGTACCGCAGATCAGATTACTCAAATCTCTGGGCGTGGTGTTGGACTCGATGTTGTACAAAGCGATATTAAGGCTCTAGGTGGACATGTTAGCGTAGACTCTGTTTATGGTAAGGGAACAACATTTACTATTCGTGTACCAACTACAGTAGCTGTAAGTGATGCCTTAATGGTGAAAGTGGCAGATCAGCAATTTGCGATTCCACTTGCTCAAATCGACCGAATTGTTCGAGTTTCACCAGCTTCTTTAGAACAGTATTTTGAAAGTCCTAAAGAGCTATTCGAGTATGAAAATAAACGTTATCCATTACGTTATCTTTCAGAATTTGTAGGTAATCAACCAATACCACGTCTAAATGGCGTGATGTATTCATTACCTGTCTTAATGATTAAAGCAAACAATGGTCAAACAGTGGCTTTACTTGTTGACCAGTTAATTGGTTCTCGAGCACAAATTGTAGTGAAACCAATTGGACAACAGTTCGCTAGCATTGGGGCAATTGCAGGTGCGACTATTTTAGGTGATGGACAAGTTTGCTTAATTTTAGATGGACAAAATATTGCGCGACAAATTCAGTCTACTCCGCGTCATAAACAGCTTGGTGAAGCAGTATATAGACAACGTGAATCTGACGAGCGCCGTCTCGTTATGATTGTCGATGACTCGGTAACTGTACGTAAGGTAACGTCTCGATTACTTGAACGCCAAGGCTACGATGTTGTTACGGCTAAAGATGGTGTGGATGCCATAGAGCAGCTAGAAAATATTAAGCCAGATCTAATGCTACTTGATATTGAAATGCCGCGTATGGATGGTTTCGAAGTACTGAATCTTGTACGACATCATGATATGCATCAATACATGCCAATTATTATGATTACGTCCCGAACAGGTGAAAAACATCGAGAACGAGCATTCTCATTAGGCGTAAGTCAATATATGGGTAAACCTTTCCAAGAGGAAGAATTACTAGAGAATATCGATGCTTTACTTGTAGCGTTTGAAAGTGAGGTCAAATCATGAAAGGTAGTGTAAATACATCTCTGATTGGTAATATGGACCAGCAAGAGCTACAGCATCTTATTACGGTTTCAACTGGTTTTATTGATGCCTATATCATTGAATGTAATGATCAGGTACCTATGCTGTTGCCACAAAATATTGTCTTATCGGCCATGGACGTAAGAAATGGCGTAAAACATATTGAGTGGCATGATGTAAAGCTACCTATCTACTCAGTTCATAACACAACCGATCAATATGCCGTAGCCTTGGTAATTGAAGGGGAAGATATCAGCCAACGGTTTGCATTAATGTGCAAAACTATGCCGCTTTCTGTTCGTTTACGTATTTCTGAAATTGTCGATGAAATAGATGAACACCAAGAAGCTGAACAGCATCCAACAGTATTTAAATATGTACGAATGCAAGATCGACGCTACCATATACCGAACCTAGAATATATTGAAAAAACTTTAGGTTTATAAAGTAAAAAGGAACTCAAATGAGTTCCTTTTTTTATGATGACTCAGTTAGCTTGTAAGTTCATAAAATATAGCTAAAGATTTTAAGCTTTAACTAACTTTGCAAATAAGTGATGAATGTAAAAAATAAGCTAAATCAATTGCATGAAATACTATATTTAAATACAATATATTTTTTAATATAAAATGATAAATATATTGACTATGGATATTGCTGCAATTAAAAACTTCATACAAAAAAATAAAGTACGACATCTATCAAATAAGGTTCTACATACTCATCCTTCACCTAAAATGTGGAAAACAGATTTAAATGAAGAAGAAAATAATCACTTACTACTGCATACAGATGCTCAATATAAGTCCATAAACTTATACTTAGGTATTCCATATTGTATTCCTACTGATCCTCCCCATTGTGGATTTTGTCTTTTCCCTACACAAGATTATAAAGGTAAGAGGGAGATGGACTATTATCTGAATTTTTTAAGTAAGGAAGCGCATTTATATAAAGAGTTTTATCAGGGAGCTAAGCTTGAAAGTTTATATGTAGGAGGAGGTACACCTAATTTGCTTCAACCTAATGATTATATGAAGCTGACTAAAGTTGTATCTTCTCTTTTTCCAGATGTTGGAATAACTAAACCTATAGAAATGACATTAGAAGGTATTCCTCAACTTTTCAATGAAGATAAAATAAGAGCAATTAAGGATGCTGGTTTTAATCGTGTCAGTATGGGAGTGCAACAGGTTAATGATGAACTAATTGCTACAAGTGGCAGAAAACAAACAAGAAAACAGGTTTTTGATGCAATTGAGCTATTTCATAAATACTCTTTATCTTGTAACGTCGATTTGATCTATGGTTGGCCAAATCAAACAGTTGAGGCAATGCTAGGAGACTTGGAAAGTATTGTTCAATCAGGAATAAAACATATTACTCATTATGAGCTTAATATCGCTGGCCGTTCTGACTTTTCGACAAAACAAAAGCAAAATACGCCATCTATTGAGAAGAAAATTGAAATGTATAACATTGCAAAACAATTTTTAATTAGCAGAGGCTATAAACAAAAGACGGTATATGATTGGGAAAAAGAAGATAATAATCAATTAATTTCAGAGAAATATTTATATGAAGATAACCTTAGAGACTGCTTGGATACCAATGGGCAAAGTAAAATGACCACAATGAGTGGGATAGGTTATGCAGCCGTTAATATGAGATTGCAACCAAACTCATCAAGCATTAAATCTGTCTCAGCAATGAACCATCGAAATCTAACCGAATACTATAATGCAATATCTTTGAATAAACTTCCTGTTGAACGCATGTTTATTCATGATACTGAAGACGTAAAGTTAATTTGGATATTTCAAGCATTGCAAGAAATGAAAATTAGCACTAAAAAGTACGAGAAAATTTTTAACAGTGATATTAAACTTGATTATAAGCTTATTTGGGATGCATTAGTTGAAGAAGGCTGGGTAGAGTGCGGTGATGAATATATTAAACTGATTAATGAGGGAGAGTTTTATACTCCGCTTATTCAGTCATTATTAAGTCAACCGAGAATAAAATCATTGCAATAGTAGAAAAATAAATGTCAATTCATAAAGAGCTGCATATTTTAAAAACGGATGATGATTGTGAATTTGCCTTATGGGAAATTTATAAAAAAGATAATCCTATGTTGAAGAAGCAAGCCATTTTTTTATCTCATGGGGCATTTTCAGATAAAACTGTTTGTATGGGTATTGCAGATTATTTGGCAAGAGAAGGCTATATCTGCTTTATTTTAGAATGGCGGGGGCATGGTACTAGTCCCAAAACAGATCTTCCCTTCAATTTTGAAACCGTTGCATTATATGAATACAAGGCAGCATTTCACTATATTCATGATCATTTTAATATAACTTCTTTACACTGCGTAACGCATAGTGGTGGAGGTTTATGCTTAACAATGTTCTTGATTAACTATCCAGAATATTTGAAAAATATTAAAAGTATTACTTTGGTTGCTTGCCAAGCATTTGGCGCTATAAATAACTCATTTGATTTTATTAGATTGTTTTCTGCAAAACTAGTAACTAAAGGTCTAGGTCAGATTCCTGCTAATAAATTTAAGCTAGGTCGTTTAAATGAAACCTATTATACGATGCGGCCTTGGTTTAATTGGAATTTAAAGCAAAATTTTATTAGTGAATTTAAAAATATTGATTATAAAGAATTTATGAGTTCTATTAGAGTTCCAATATACTCTATCTCTGGGAGTGGTGATAAATTTATTGCCCCTGTTAAAGGTTGTTATAAATATTTAAAAGCCTTTGAAAATGAAAACAATGTATTCTGTGAGTTTGGCTATGCTAATAATAACTTGGAAAATTATTCTCATAGTCGAATTGTACTGAGTCAAAATGCGGCTAAAGAGGTTTGGCCAACTATATTGCAGTGGATAGATAAGCATTCAAAAGAAGTTCTATAACAATTCTAAAATTATCTCTCTGATTTAACAAATGAAAATCTTATTTCATGTTCTTAAAAGCAGAATAATGAAAACTGAAAATAATAAAAAGCACTCTAATATAGGTGCTTTTTATATAGATCACTTTTTTAATATTTTAAGCTAATAAATTTTCTAAAATTTGCTCATAAATATCTGTTAAAGGATCAAGATCGTGTACATCTACATGTTCATTAATTTGATGAATAGTAGCGTTAAGAACACCCAGCTCTAAAACTTGTGCGCCTGTTGGAGCAATGAAACGCCCGTCAGATGTACCACCACTAGTAGATAGCTCAGTCTCAGTACCAGTTACATTTAAAATAGCAGTTTGAGCAGCGTTAACTAATTCACCTACTGGAGTTAAAAATGGCAGGCCAGATAAATTCCAGTCAATCTCATATTGCAAACCATGCTTATCTAAAATTTCATGCACACGTTGCTTAAGCTGTTCAGCTGTAACTTCTGTTGAGTAACGGAAGTTGAAAGTCACTTCTAAAGTACCCGGAATAACGTTAGTTGCACCAGTGCCTGAGTGAATATTTGAAATTTGGAATGAAGTTGCAGGAAAGTATTCATTTCCATTGTCCCAAACAGTTTGGCATAACTCTGCTAAGGGCGCTGAAGCTTCATGAATTGGGTTACGCGCTAGGTGAGGATACGCCACATGACCTTGTTTACCATGAACGTGCAATACGCCATTTAAAGAACCTCGGCGGCCGTTCTTAACAATGTCACCTAATTTACTTGTGCTTGATGGTTCACCAACCAAGCACCAAGTAATTTTTTCATTACGCTCTTCAAGTGTTTCAATAACTTTAACTGTACCGTTAACAGCAGGGCCTTCTTCATCTGAAGTAATTAAAAAAGCAATTGAACCTTTATGGTCTGGATGCTTTGCTACAAAACGCTCAGATGCAACCACCATTGCAGCCAAGGCAGTTTTCATATCAGCTGAACCACGGCCATATAATTTGCCATCACGAATTTCTGGTGCAAATGGGTCTGAATTCCATGCTTCTAAACGACCTGTTGGAACAACATCGGTATGTCCAGCAAAACAAAATACAGGGCCTTCAGTTCCACGACGAGCCCATAAATTATCAACATCCCCAAAACGCATTGGTTCAATATGAAAGCCGGCTTTCGCTAGGCGATCAGCCATAATGGTTTGGCAAGTATGGTCAATAGGAGTAACAGAAGGCTGTTGTAAAAGTTCTAAGCTAAGCGAGAGAGTGTCTGAGTGGTTCATACCGGAAATTGCATGCTGAGTAGGGGAAATATAGTCCGATATAATAGGCGAATCTCTAAAGGTTGGGTATTTAAAAATAAAAAAACCTTATCGAAGCGATAAGGTTTTCCGAAGCTGTGCATAACTTACATTTTATTCTCAGTTTTTTGTGCGGTATTACTTACAGCATCACCAGCTTTAGAGACATCTTTACCAAAACCCTTGAACGTATTACAGCCAGTTAATACAAATGCAATCATTACAGACGCGACTAAAACTTTTTTCATCATTTTCTCCGTTTAAATTTAATAATGAAGTAAATTTAGATTAAAAAACAAACGTAAAAAGAAACATGACTATTTAATAGTAAAAACGTTATAAATTGTTTCTAGAAGTCTATACCTACTTGTAAAGTGGCATTTTTTCGTTGCCAACATGGCCTAGGCTTAATAGTGAAGGATGTCTGAACATATAAAACTGGGTGTCTTCGTTATTTTTGCAATATAAGCCATCAGTCCACCAATAAGCCGTATTTGAGCTTACCTGTTTATTAGGGCAAAGCCATTCATGTCTTTCTAGACGATAAAATTTAGAGTCAGGAATATTTGTGCCCCAATATCCGAGACGACGGTTTGAATTGATCCAGTCCGGAATAGGTTGCTCTTGAGCCAAATTGAGTGGTAGATAAAGCTGACCTTTAAGAACAGCAAAACGTTGTTGAATTTTAAAATCTAAAGCTTCTGAAAATTGAAATTGCTTATCAGTGAAGTGATAAAGCTTTGTACTCAAAGTATCTTCTCTATTTAGGCCAATCCATTGTTCCAAATTTAATTGTCCTTCGCCCAAATAATATTTTAGAGCAACTTCCCAATGCTCAATTTGTTGAGTTTCTTTATTTAAAACCAAAAAATCGAGTTCACCTAACGTCTTAGCCCCTTCAATTTTTTGAATACTATGGCCTAATAATTGATAGGAATGATATTGGTCTTCCTGTAACCAAAACCAAAGTAAGTTCTCAAAACGTAAACCTAAACGCGTGCTTTTAAGGCGAGACATAAACAGGAGTAAAGGTTCAGGAGACTCATCTAGTTGTTGCAAACGTGGTAGATAGTTTTGAAAATGCTGTCTCCAAGTCAGATCAGAATGAAGTTGAAAGCTATGCTGAATAGCGAGACTTTGAGGAAGATGGCAAAGTAAATTAGGGCTAGCAATGGTAAATGCTAATTGTCTTACCATTGGGTGATTAAACTGTAACCATGGTTCAAAATAGGATGTTTTAACTGAGGCAATATTCATACGTTTAGTACTCGAAATAATTCATCCCAATTTCATGGTTGATCAACAAAACAATACCAGAAAAACACTTTATACTACGATCAACAATAGCTTAAGGTTTATATATGCGAACATTGTTTTGGCGAACTCTGGTCGTGATTTTTATCACGCTTGGTATTATTGGAGCAATTTTACCGGGCATGCCGACAACAGTGTTTCTTATTCTGGCTGCTTGGGCTGCCTCAAAAGGTTGGCCTCAGATGGATGCATGGTTGTTAAATCACCCGAAATATGGGCCAACTCTACGTGACTGGCGAGCAAATGGCACAGTACCACGTAAAGCGAAATGGATTGCCAGTATTATGATGACCTTAAGCGGTATTTTAATGCTGTTTACCACTGCGCCATTTTGGGTGAAAGTTTTCACTGATACTACCATGCTCGTTGTTGCAATTTGGTTATGGCTACGCCCTGAGCCAAAATTAAAAGATTGATAATCTTTTAATTTTGGCGCAAGACAAGCAGTGAAACTGCGCGTAGATAAAAGAAGATTGATAATCTTTTATTTTTGGCGCAAGACAAGAAGTGAAGCTGCGCGTGGATAAAAGAAGGTTGATAATCTTTTAATCATGACACCCGACAAATTTCCCATTTCATTTTATTAAAGCTCAAAATAGAGTTGAGTTCACATAAGAGAAGAAATTCCATGTCCCAATTTAAACTTGAAGATGCAGATATTCTTATCGATTTAGCAAACCAAACTTTAAACCTTCCTAAGCATAATAAGTTTTATGTAGTTTCTACAGGTAAGAATGGAATAGG
This sequence comes from Acinetobacter genomosp. 33YU, assembly GCF_001990725.1. Taxonomy (NCBI): domain Bacteria; kingdom Pseudomonadati; phylum Pseudomonadota; class Gammaproteobacteria; order Moraxellales; family Moraxellaceae; genus Acinetobacter; species Acinetobacter genomosp. 33YU. The sequence goes on from NZ_LFZQ01000001.1 coordinate 152,102, forward strand.
GGAACAAGAAAATACTGGGAAAACTCCACGTGGATGGCATCGGGTTGCCAAAAAATTTGGTATGCAAGCGCCTAAGAATGCAGTTTTTATTGCACGTAACCAAACAGGTGAAGTTTATAGCAGTGAACTTGCCGCACAATTCCCAGAGCGAGATTGGATACTGTCACGTATTCTTTGGTTAGATGGTTTAGAAGAAGGCTTTAATAAAGGGGAAGGCCACGACACCATGCAACGTTATATTTATATTCATGGGACACCGGATAAAGAACCGATGGGTATTCCAATGTCACATGGATGTATTCGAATGCGTAACGAAGAAATCATTGAATTGTTTGATTTAGTCCCTGAAGACGCTCTTGTTTATCTGTCTGAACAATCTTTAACCTAAATTATGATTTTAAATATTCCTGTTTTATTCCTCGAATGATCAAAATATTAAAATAAGTGCTTAAATAAAATACAAAAAATTGTTTTTTACTTAATAATGACTTATTTTTAATCATTCATTCGCATTTTTTTGAAAAGTTGTCGAAAAGCGTTTGACACCTGTTAAAGATTCTCTATAATGCACCTCACAAACGATGAAGACGTTAAGGGCGCTTAGCTCAGTTGGTAGAGCGTCTGCCTTACAAGCAGAATGTCGGCGGTTCGATCCCGTCAGCGCCCACCAAGCCTTTACGTTAAGCTCTCAAGTGCAGCGGTAGTTCAGTTGGTTAGAATACCGGCCTGTCACGCCGGGGGTCGCGGGTTCGAGCCCCGTCCGCTGCGCCACTTAAGACTTAACATCGTTTACCCCACAATTGCGATATTGTGAAAGTGCAGCGGTAGTTCAGTTGGTTAGAATACCGGCCTGTCACGCCGGGGGTCGCGGGTTCGAGCCCCGTCCGCTGCGCCACTTTTATAAAACGCTTTTGCAGGGCGCTTAGCTCAGTTGGTAGAGCGTCTGCCTTACAAGCAGAATGTCGGCGGTTCGATCCCGTCAGCGCCCACCATAATTTGTGACCATACTTTATTTATTTAAAGTATTGCAAGTGCAGCGGTAGTTCAGTTGGTTAGAATACCGGCCTGTCACGCCGGGGGTCGCGGGTTCGAGCCCCGTCCGCTGCGCCATTCTCTTGATTCCCTGATCTAGAGGATGTAATATAAAAAGGCTACTTAGTTGTCTTTTTAATCAGGGCGCTTAGCTCAGTTGGTAGAGCGTCTGCCTTACAAGCAGAATGTCGGCGGTTCGATCCCGTCAGCGCCCACCATATTTTTTTAAAGTTAAAAAATATATACACTAATTTATTTAGTGTTTTTTTGTTTTTATTATTCTAGTTTTTATTTTCCTACTTTATTTTTAGTCAAATTTCTCCTTTCTAAACTCTGAATTTAACCATTAAATCAAAATAGTATCTTTAATTTGTTTAAAGCTGCTATATCTTAAAGAACTAGCAGCTTTTTTTCATTATTAATATTCGTTTAGAATCCAACCACTCGCATACGCAAAGTATTCACGTAGCCAAGCATTATAGCGAGTGACCAAAGGAGTTTCGGCAGCAACTGTATAAACATGGGTGTAGCCTTGTTTCTTTGCAATAGCTGCAGCTCGTGGGGTGTGGAAGTCACTTGTAACAATGGCAATTGGTTGATCAATACTAATATGAGCTTGCTCAAGTAGTGGTTTACTGTTTCTAAGGTTAAGCTCAGTACTTGTACTTTTGTCTTCAAGAATCATTCGTTCTTTTGCTATATGAAAACGTTGTTCCAAGTAGCGAGACATGACTAATGCTTCGGTTTCTTTTTCTGAAAAATCTAAACCACCTGTTAAAACAACTTTTGCTTGAGGTTGTGAAAGGGCGACAGGGGCTGCTGTATCGAGGCGTTTTGCAAGTATGGCAGAAGGCTGTCCATTTTCGACACCACTTCCTAAAACAATAATTGCTTTCACCGCTGGAATGTTTTGGCCTGTATCTTTATTGTTTTTAATAAAATTAAAGAAATAGCCTAAGCCAATGAGCCAGATCCAGAAGCATAACCACCCAAAACGCCAAACTGAATGCAGGCGATAGTGGTAAAAGAAAAAACGTTCCAGATGATAATAAAATAATGCATAGAGGCAAAAAAATGCCCCTAAGACTAAAGGCACAATGGTGCCTACATGAATTTTATTCAGAAAAGCTAGAAATAAGCCGTCTAAAAATAAAATCGAACCAATGATGGCTAAGAAAATTCGAATCCACTTACTGACTTGCATTGTGTTTAAAGCTGCAATTTAAATTGCAGACAGTGTATGCAAAATCATTCTGAATTCAATGCTGATTGCAATAAAAAGCCGAGTAAAGCATTTTAGCTATTACTCGGCTTTATTATTTATTAATATTTAATAAACATCGCGGCGATAACGACCTTGTTGTCTTAGCTCATCGACTTGTTCTTCACCCAAAATATCAATGAGTGCTTGATCGACTCCGCTAGCCATTCCTTCAATACTTCCACAAACATAAAGAACTGCGCCGCGTTCAATCCAGTTGGCCAATTCTTCTGCATTTTGTCGAATGATATGTTGAACATAAACACGTTGCTCTTGATCACGTGAGAATGCCAAATCAAGTCGTTTTAACATTCCCATTGTTTGCCAAGCTTCAATGGTTGATGCATAGAAGAAATCATGAGCACGTTGGCGTTCACCGAAAATTAGCCAGTTTTCAGTATAGTTATGACGAGTTCGAGTATGAAGCAAACTCATTAAACCTGCGATTCCTGTTCCATTACCCATACAAATAATTGGACGATTATCATCAATTAAATGGAAAGATTCATTGGTACGAATACGCAGTGCAATACTCTGATTAATTTCTGTGTGTCGAGTTAGCCAGCCAGATCCTAAGCCTAAATCGCCAGATTCATCGGACTGCTGGCGAACAACTAAACGAAGGATTTGTTGAGAAGGAATGCTCGCAATCGAGTACTCTCGAGTTGGTAGATTAGGGAGCTGTTCTAATAAATGCTCCAGATTAGCAAATGGTTCAATTTCGCCGGTTAAATCTTTATTCCAAAGTGCTTTCTCAATAGAGATTTGTAGTGAGTCTACAAGTGCATTTTTAAGTATATGATGCTCCTGTAAGAATGCATTAATACGTTCAGGACTATTTCCCGGTTGTATTTCAGCAATATCTCCTGCTTGCCATACAGCTTCATGTTTGGCAGTCAGCTCAATATTATAAGCAGGTTGACCTAGACTATTAGGGTTGAGCAAGTCACGGTGTTGTAATGTCCAACTATCAAATACTTTTTCAAGATTAACAGCATGCAAATCCAGTTTAGTTGCTTTTGCAAGAGCCTGATTCCAGTTTTGAATATGTGTAGGATTTGCATTATCTACTTCGATCGTCTCAAAATAGGCTTTTGCTCCATTATTTTTAAGCCATATAGCTACTGTGTGACCAAAACTACAATAAGTGTTGGGGTATTCTTTCGAGCCTAAAGCTAAAACGGCATAGTTAAGATGTTGAAGTTCTAATTTCGTTTTTAATAGCTTTTTAGCAAAACTAGAAGCTAAGTCCGGTGCCTCTCCAGTACCATAAGTACTAATCACAAAAAGAATCTGTTCATACTGTTGTAAATCAGCTTCAGTTAACTCTTGTATAGATTTAACCTGAACAGGTTGATGTGCTTCTTGTAAGCTAGTTGCGGTACTCCACGCGAGTTGTTCTGCCACACCAGTTTGGCTAGCATAAGTAATTAACCAAGGTTTAGCATTTTGGTCGATGTAGTGGCCAGCTAAAGATTGGCGAGCTGCTTGGGTTAGTTTTTTCTGTTTACGGCGTTTTAGATAAAGCATCCATCCAGTAATAAAGAACAAAGGCATTGCTAAAGATGCAAGCATTGCTACAAATTGATAAACTGGTCCAAAGAAGCTGCCACGATGTACAGGTAACATGCTGCTCATGATTTTTTGATTAAGCTTTTTATCTTCATAAAGCTCCATCTTTTCAATATTGGCAGTTTTATAGTTATAGACAGCTTGGTTGCGTGCACGCTCGTGTTGTGGTGTTGCATCTACAAAACTCAATTCAACTTTTCCATCGTCTTTTTTCGGTAGGTTCAGTGTTAGAGTTGAATAGTCGCGTCCGATTTTATTATTAAAGCCGCTCCAGGTCTGGTTGAGGGCAGTAATCAGTTGAGCGTTATCTAATTTAGCTTCAGTAGAGGATTTGTCTTTATTACGTCCAGCTCCACCATGTCCTTGCATTTTGGGTTGTTCTACACCTAATACTTTGAACATACCGCTACGCCACCAGTCATATGACCAATATAAACCTGTACAAGCAAAAAGAAGATAAAAAACAATTACCCATGTGCCTACAACAGCATGTAAATCCCAAATAAAATTTCGACCTTTAAGTTTGGGTTTAACAGCAAGCCATTGACGTGCAGAGTGTTTTTTGGGCCAACGTAAATATAATCCACTCAAGACAAAATAAATGAGCATGAGGGCACAAGCACCAGTAATTTGCTTACCGAATTCTCCAGCAGTTAAGTTACGGTGAATTTGTTGTATCAATAAAAGTAACTCACGACCTTTAACATCAGGCAGTATTTGTGCTGTGTAAGGGTTGACCATCATATTGTAGCCACGACGTTCGCCTTCTTTTTCAATGTTTACAACAGATGAGGCGGTAGGGTCTTTGGCTATGGTAATGCTATTAATTTTAATTTCAGGCTGGGTGGTTGTGAAATGTTGATAAAGCTGAGCAGGGGTAAGCTTGGCGGAGCTTTCTGCTTGAACTACATAACTATCTGTATTTACCCATTTTAAAATTTGTTGGTCATAAGAAAAGATCGCGCCTGTAACTCCCATAATTGATAAGATGAGGCCAGCACTAATACCCAGAAACCAATGAATTTGAAATAAAAACTTTTTAAACATGGTCGAAAAATGTAAACATGATGGAGATCTTGTAACCAATTATAGCCGAAGATTGAGTAGATAATATGGATTTTCTAGATAATATTAATTTTCATTATCATTTATTTTTCGAATAATAAAAAAGCCTCCGAGGTAGGAGGCTTTTTTATTGAGAAGAAATTAGAGAGTTTTTGGCTCACCTACAGTTTCTTTCAAATGCTTACGAATTGTATTAAAAGAAAAGTTTTTAGTATCCATACGTTTAGGCAAGATATACGCACCTTGCTGTTCTTGGCCCTTAGGATCTTTTACTTTAAAGTTAACTAAAATAAAGTCAGGGGTGTTGTACCATTCATATATGTTTTTCCATCCAATGGTTCCAACGCCTTCTTGTAATCCCATTTGCTGGCGCATTACGATACCGTGAGGTTGTACACCTAAGCGAATGCCTTTAATTTCCTGTACAGGAAATTCATTCATCTTACGCTTAACGTACCATTCCAAACCATATGTGCGGCCAAGGTAATAAAGCACTACACCAACAATGGCAACCCAGCAAATCACTGTAGAGTAGTTCTTAATAAAAATAAGACCTAAAATCGCAAGGGCTAAAATTACGCCCATAATTGCCCAGATTTTTGTGCTGATTTTATTGGTGCTGCGCCAGATAAGAAGCTGTGCATTACGTTGTTCAGCTTCTGTTACCTCGTAAGGAACTGGCTGAAGCGTATAAGCATATAAAGTTTTCGCGGTCATAGTGCAAATAACAAATTGTAAACTGCTTTAAGTTTAGCATTAATTGGCATAAGTCAGGAAAGGATATTATGCCAATTTCATACTAAATTCCGAGTCAATTTTATAATGAAGCAAGTTCGCTGGCATCATTATCTTGATCATGACTTAGTCGTTGTTTCAACATACTAAATCGGTTTAAAACACTGAGCATCAGTGATAACTGCTGTAAAATAATGAGTGACTTTTGGTCTTCCTCATCATTTTGGCTTAAACGTTGACGTATTGTTTTAAGCATATTCTGCGCTGTCAAATCAGGCATTTCGTCTCTTAATAACGCCCCTTGTATATCGTCTAACGCTTGATCTAGAACTTTAAGAACTGCTTGATCTTGAATCTTTTCCCGATGTGCTCCAAGTGCTGCGATATAACTTAAAAATGTATGATTAAGACATAGAAATTCAAATATATCTGACTTACGGGTAGGGTCAAAATCTGGCTCAGTGGCTAAAGTTGAAATTAGTGAAGCGACCTCAGCGTCGGTGTTATGAGCGGCACGGCGAACAATACGATAATTGAGTGCATGGTTATGTCCCTCATGGTATTGCTTTACTACTTCCGCTAAATAATTACATTGTGCTTGTAAGGAACGTCGAATGCTGCGGGGTAGGCGACGGAATTTCCAGTCAGGCCAAATGAAGGTGACACCGAACCACGCTAAAGCACATCCAATTAAGGTATCTACAAATCTAGGAATAGCCGCAGCGACTGCTGAGCCATCTAAGTTAAAGTTAATTAATGCCAAAATTGTGATAAAAGCGGTTGCTTGGGCATATTGCTTACTGCGTAACTCGAAAAATAGTACGCCGCTTAAGACCAGCATAACTAATTGTCCTTCGACAGAAGGTACAAGGAATACCACGCTAAGGCCGACAATAATTCCGACTAATGTTCCAACTATACGTAAACGTAAGCGGCGCTTGGTCGCGTTAAAGTTAGGTTGGCTAACAAATAACGCAGTCAACATAATCCAGTAACCATATTCGATTCGAGTGGTTTGTATAAATACGTATCCAATGAAAAGAACAATCGATACTCGAATGGCATGACGAAACAGCACAGATTCAGGTGTTAGATTTTGTTTGATTCGAACAACAATATCATTCCAACCCTTTAAATCATCATCTTTGAGTTGGTTTTCAGCCTGTTTCACTTTGTCAGACTGAATGTGCTGTTCTGTTTCTAAGTTCAGTAATTGTGAGTCAATCGACTTTAAATTTCGGTATAAGGCAAAAAGTGCGTTGACCCAGAGTAAGTCATATTGTTGATCATTTCTTAGTTTTACTAAAGATAAGCGTAAGTTCTCAAAACTCTGCTTAAAGCGTTTGTTATGAATATATGGTTTACGTTGTAAAATACATTCATTTAATTCTTGGCAAGCTTTACCCTGAATTGCCAAAATGCGCTGAAATCTAAATAAAATATCACTGTGCTCAAAAATCTTTGCTAACTTTTGATAGTCGATATGGGCAGAGTCCGCTCGTTCATGAATGTCTTGTGCGACAAAGTAATAATGTAGGCTACGACGAGTATCTTTTTGTCCACGGTCACCCTTTAAACGAGTTAAAAGGGCAGTTTTGAGATCATTAAAAATTGTTATCAATTTGCCATTTTCTAATGAAAGATCAATCATGCTCTGCTGATAACTCGCAGGAGTCATATCAACATCAAACAAATTAGACTTGGCAAATAGAAAATCACCTAGTGAGCCATAAGAGGCTGCCAGTTTGTCTTGAAGCTGTCGCACTGGAAACAATAAAAAGCTAATTGTTGCAATAAGACCGTACCAAGCTGCACCTACGACCAAAAGCGCTGGCTGTATATACCACTGGTCAAATAAATGGACTCCTAGCATGGTATAAACCGAAACAACCAGACATCCATAAGAAATTGTTGCGTAGCGACGACCTAATGAGCCAAGTAAAATCCAGCCAATACAAGAGGCAATCAGTCCTAATGCAAAAAGCATTGGATAAGGGAAAAGTAATTGTACGGAAGCTGCGGTAATGAAGAAACCAATATAGGTATAAATCAAATTCATGATACGCACTGAAAAGCGATCATCAATATCGCTTAAACCAGCTGCGACCACACCTAATGTGAGAGGAATAGTTGCTAGTTGATGGCCTAGAAAATAAGGCACGAACGCAGTTCCTGAAAAGGCAATCAGCATTCGCACGTTATACATAAATGATGTGTTATAAGTCGCTCTTTTTAGGCGTTTAAACCAAGATTTCAAATGAAGTCCTTGCTGATCAACCTGAGTGATAAAGGATTTGTGTATTTCTACATCAATGTTGCACAAATCATACGATAGACAGTGTAAGCTTGTCTGTATGCAAATGAGTGAAAAATGAAATATCGCTATGTCTGAACAAACAGCCCAGCGTCAATATTCTATTGGCTGGATTATGTTGCTCGCGTTACTCACGGCTTTAGGGCCTTTATCTATTGATATGTACTTACCTGCGTTGCCTCAAATGGCTCACGACTTTGGGGTAAGTACGCAAATGGTGGCAAATACACTACCAGCTTATTTTTTTGGTCTAGCCATTGGACAGCTGGTGTATGGTCCATTAAGCGACCGTATTGGAAGAAAGAAGCCGCTTTATTTTGGTCTCGCACTTTATGCTGTTGCAAGTTTATTGTGCGTGCTTGCTAAAAATGAATGGGGTCTGATTGCAGCGCGTATTTTACAAGCTTTAGGTGGTTGTGTTGGTGTGGTCATGGCTCGCGCCGCTATACGTGATAGATTGGATGTTCAAGGCTCGGCTCAAGCTTTTTCTAGCATGATGATCGTGATGGGTTTAGCACCTATTTTGGCACCTATGATTGGAGCTTGGATTTTAATCTGGTTTCCGTGGCAAGCGATTTTCATTACGCTTTCAATTGTGGGCGCGATATGTTGGCTATGTGTACATTTCTTTTTCAAAGAAACTTTGGCAATTGATAAAAGACTTAAACTATCTTTATATCAAGTGGCTACCTTATATGGTGCTATTTTCAAAGATGTGAGTTTCCGTTTACCTATGTTCGCAGGATGCTTAACAGGTGCAGCGTTATTCTGTTATATCAGTTCTGCTCCAGCTGTTTTTATGGACCAATATGGCCTAAATCAGCAAGAGTTTGCTTATGTATTTGGTCTCAATGCTTTTGGCATTATGCTGATGTCATCGTTAAACAAGCATTTAACAACACGTGTTGAAATTACCAAGCGTTTAAAAGCAGGTTCAATGGTACAAGTGACAGGTGCAAGCATTGTATTAATTGCTGGTTTAATCCCTATGGCACCTTTATGGCTTGTAATGTTAGGATTATTTTTAGCGATTTCAGGAATTGGATTAACAGGTCCAAATGCTATGGCACTTGCAATGTCTAAGCAAGGTGCTCGTGCTGGAACAGCAAGTGCAATTATGGGCAGTATGCAATTTGCTTGTGGATTATTAGGTGGCTTGCTTCTTAACTTTCTTGTTTGGTCTGCATCACTCAATATGGGGATAATGATGGTGCTATTTACTTTAAGTGGCTTCATTGTTGTTTTAAAAGCGACGCAGCAGGCAAAAAGCAAACCTCTCTCATAATTTAAGAGAGGTTTAGATAAACTTTTAATCTAGAAAGACTGCAAAATTCTCTACAGGTTCTCTAGGAGTAATAAAGGTATTTACAATATGTGCGGGATCTGCATGACCTAATGCAATCGCACATACTAGATCTTCATCGTCTGCGGCCCCTAAAATATCTAAAACTATCGGGTGGAAATGGTTCCAAGCTGCCTGTGGACATGTATCTAAACCGCGGGCCTTAGCAGCTACCATGACATTCTGGATCATCATTGCGATATCCATTTTTGAACCAATTCCCATTGCTTTATTGACTGTAAAGAAAAGTCCGACTGGTGCATCAAACAGTTTGAAATTACGTAACTGTTGAGCAGCCATTTTTTCTCTTTCGCCCTTTTTAATGTCCAATAGACCGTAGAGTCCCCAACCATTTTCACGGCGACGGTCAATAAAAGGTGAAACCCATTTTTCAGGGTAATAGGCAAAAGTTTCTTTATATTGTTCTGCAAGTTCAGGATTTTTGGAAATCTCAATCTGTGCTGCACAGACACGCTCTACCATTTCATCACGTTTTTGTCCCGTCACAACATACACTTTCCACGGTTGAGTATTCGTTCCGGAAGGAGCGCGACTTGCGACTGTTAAAATATCTTTAATGATTTGCTGTGGTACTGGAGTGTCTAAAAAGGCACGTACAGAATGTCGAGAGGTGATAGCCTCGTCAACAAGATGGACTTGTTCCAAACTCATGATTACTCCTGATCTTATTCTCTAAAATCCAATACGTTTTGATGCTTCATTTCACATCTTGAAGTTGCTGTATTTATAAGCAAAAAATATTAGAAAAGAGGTATCCTTACATGTATGATGATGCGATTCGTTTAGACATAATGGCTGATTAATTATAATTCGAATATGCCACTTTTGACTTAAATGCACAAAATAGTGCGAGTTTGTCGATTATAAAAAAACAAAGATTAAGCTTGGGTGAGCGAAAAATATTCAATTAGAAAAAAGGTAGAATATGTTTAAAAACAGTACAAAACGGATGACTTTATATAAAAAATAACCAATTTTCATATAAAGTTTTAATGAAAAACATACACAAAAGTTTAAATTTCTGCATAATACCGACTTTTTTACGCAGGTATGATTTCTCCATACTCACGTTAGGAAAAGTAGTGGCTGCATAATAAATACTTTTACAAAAAGATTTTTATGCAGAAGTGGAGAAATACACGAGGTATAAGGAGCTTTACATGAGTTTACCGCTCATCAACAAGCAGTTCATGAAACAAGGATTGGCGATTACCATTGCGACCATGAAAATGAACTTAACTCACGCAACGACTAGGCTAAAAAAAATACAACAGCTTGGTACGCATCTCAACGCACGCTTCTTGAGTAGCAAGGATCGGGGCGCAGATAGTCGCGTTATAGCGCTGGCTTGTTACAGTCTTTGAAATTTATATGCAGTTTAGACATTCGCTCAAAAGTATATGTAAATATGCTTATGGCTTAAATCCAGATTTTTTATAACTCGATTAATTGATGTGAATCATTAAGCGAGCTGATTTAGCGGTGGTCATTTGTTAGTTTCCAAGTTTGTAGCCGAGTCGATGCATGCTGTTCATCCCAATGGGACTATGTTCAGTAATGCGATGAATTCATTTTATTTGAAGAGTGCTTTCTCTCATGCAACCTTCAAAGGCTTAGTGCTGGGCATCATGTTGCTTAAACTTGTGACGATAATTGCTATTCAATTGACATTAAAAGTTTTTTCTTAAATGTACTGAAAAAGTCCCAATTTTGAGGGGCTTTTTTGTTTATTGCAGTATTTTGGCTTGTGCTAATAGCGCATTAGCAAGAACGTAAGCGGACCGAGTATGAATGAACAACTCAATGCGACATTGATGTCGTGGGTAAAATTTTTTAATGACCCTTTATGGGATTTCCTAGTTATTTTCTTGCTGGCTGTCGGTATTTTTTATACGGTCTTAACTGGAGCAGTGCAAATTCGCATGTTCTTGCAAAGTATTCGTGTTATGAAAAGCAGTCGTACTGAAGGCGAAGACGAGCATGGTCTTACACCTTTTCAGGCATTTGTAACAGGTCTTGCGAGCCGTGTTGGGGTAGGTAACATTGCTGGTGTAGCAATCGCGATCGCAATTGGTGGTCCTGGTGCAGTGTTCTGGATGTGGGTAACAGCTGTTCTTGGTATGAGCTCGGCTTTTATTGAGTCTACACTTGCTCAGTTATTTAAAGTTCGAGATAGCAAGAGCAAACAGTTCCGTGGTGGACCGGCTTACTATATTACTCAAGGTTTACGTAGTAAAACCTTCGGTGTAGTTTTCGCACTGGCATTAATCTTTACTTACGGATTCGTATTTAACTCAGTTCAAATCAATGCAATTGCTAATGCATCTTCACATGCATGGGGTTGGGACAAGGCCAATCTTATTGCTCATTTAGGTGGTGTTGATTTAGAAATCTCTTGGGTTGGTATTGCGCTTGTCGTTATGGTTGCATTGGCAATTTTTGGTGGTATCAAACGTATCGCTAAATTTGCAGAAATGTTCGTACCTTTAAAAGCAGGTCTTTACCTATCTGTTGCGTTATATATTGCATTAAGCAACTATGCAATTTTGCCTGATATTTTAAAGCTGATTGTGACTGAGGCTTTCCATTTTAAGTCTGCAGCAGGTGGTTTCTTTGGTGCTGCCGTATCAATGGCAATGATGCAAGGTATTAAGCGTGGTTTGTTCTCAAACGAAGCGGGTATGGGTTCTGCACCAAATGCTGCTGCTGCGTCTGATGTAAAACATCCTGTAAACCAAGGTTTGGTACAAATGCTTGGTGTATTCGTAGATACTTTCATTGTATGTACAAGTACTGCAATTATCATTTTGGTTTCTGGTGTTTACCATGATGCGGGCTTCGTTGGTGTTGAATTAACTCAACGTGCTTTAGAAACTCAAGTTGGGCATTGGGGATCGGACTTCCTTGCTGTTCTATTATTCTTGTTCTGTTATTCAGCTGTACTAGGTAACTATGCCTACGCTGAAGGTAATGTGCAGTTTATTAATAACAATCCGAAAGTTATGTTCATCTTCCGTATTTTTGTATTGGTAATGGTGTATTTCGGTGCAATTGGTAGTGTTCCACTCGTTTGGTCAATGGCTGACTTGTTTATGGGTATCATGGCGACGATTAACTTAATCGCAATTTTACTATTAACACCAGTGGCACGTACTTTGTTGAAAGACTATCGTGAGCAATTAAAACAAGGTATTAAAGAACCAGAGTTTAAAATTAATAAATATCCAGAGCTGAAGAAAAAAGTCGATTCAGATATTTGGTAATTTTCAAAAAAGCCTCTTAGAAATAAGGGGCTTTTTTTATACACCATAAAAACACTTGAGTATAAATTTTAAACATGACAAATTAAATAAATTCAATACAGCTTTTCACAGAACGAGCAACTAAACTTGCAGTTCAAAATTTAACGTCATAGTGCAAAGATGGGTCATGAAACAGCTTAAATTGTGGATTATCGGACTTTCTATGGTGTTGGCTGGCTGCCAGACCACCTCACACTTATCTGCCTTAAAACCACAAACGGCAGAGGCATACTCTCGTTTTGTTGACCAGCCCTTTGCAAAAATTAAGAAACAGCAGAAAAAGCCAGTTGTCGCGCTAGTGTTAGGTAGTGGTGGTGCACGTGGATATGCGCACATTGGCGTGATTGAAGTTTTAGAGCAGCATGGTATTCGTCCTGATTTTATTGTTGGAACCAGTGCAGGCAGTATTGTTGGGGCAATTTATGCGAGTGGAAAAACACCTGATGAACTGCGTGATACTGCATTGAAAATGAAAGCAGGCGACGTGCGTGACATTAGTATCGGTTTAAAAGGTTTTTTTGACGGTAAAAAAGTTGAAGACTACGTAAATCAACAAGTAAATAACTTACCACTCGAAAAAATGAAAATACCAATGTACGTGGTTGCAACAGAGCTTAAGCATGGTACTAAAACCGTATTTAATTACGGTAATACTGGTCAAGCTGTAAGAGCCTCTGCATCCATTCCAAGTATGTTTATACCGACTAAAATTGGTAAATCTGAATATGTAGATGGTGGTTTAGTCAGTCCGGTACCTGTTGAAGTTGCCCGTGATTTAGGTGCTGATGTTATTATTGCTGTCGATATTTTGGCCCAACCGATTTATACGGAAACTTCGAATGTATGGGGGCTCTTCAACCAGAATATTAATATTATGCAAGGGCGTTTAGCTGCTGAAGAACTTCAATATGCAGATGTCGTGATTCAACCAGATTTAAGAGAAAAAGCACATATTTTTGATGTGAAAGGCCGTGAAGCTACCATGAAAGCAGGTATAGATGCGGCAAATGCAAAACTGTCTGATATTCAGTTTGCAATTGATGAAAAAATAGCTGAACAGAATCTTTCCACTGACGGTTTAAGTGCCCAGTCCAAATAAATTAAAAGCAAGTATATGAAAATTAAATAAAAGCCCTGTTCGGGCTTTTTTGTTGAAAAATAAAAGATTTGTATGTGCTGATAAAAATTTTTGTATAGTGGAGCTATGCTGAAAACTCCTCATGACAGATGTGAGAAATTCATGCTATTTTTCAAAAAAATAATTGATTTGTAACATATTGAGGCCGACTAATTAGATGATTCAGCAACAGGTAAAACAAGAGTTTCCAACATTAGAAGATATACATGCCGCTGCAGAGCGTTTAGATGGTTTAGTGGTTAAAACACCATTTGTTTTTTCAGAAACCATTTCTAAAACCCTAGGGGCAGAAATGTGGCTGAAATTTGAAAATCTACAATTTACGGCTTCTTTTAAAGAAAGAGGCGCATTGAATAAACTCTTGAGTTTATCCGAACAAGAAAAGCAACATGGTGTAATCGCTGCTTCAGCAGGTAATCATGCACAAGGAGTTGCTTATCATGCTCAGCGTACAGGCGTAACAGCCACTATTGTCATGCCTAAATCGACGCCTAATGTGAAGGTACAACGAGTACGTGAATACGGCGCACGCGTTATTTTGCATGGTCAAGATTTTTCTGAAGCTGCTGCTGAAATGCACCGTGTTGCACAAGAAGAATCTTTAACGATTATCCACCCATTTGATGATGCAGAAATTATTGCAGGTCAGGGAACCATTGCGCTCGAAATGCTTGCAGCTGTTCCTGAATTAGACATTTTAGTTGTGCCAATTGGTGGTGGTGGTCTCATTTCTGGTATTGCGATTGCAGCAAAATCGATAAACCCTAAAATTAAGGTCATCGGAGTTCAGTCGGTGGTTTACCCAAGCATGGCGAAATTGCTTTGTAACTATCAAATTGCAGTTTCCTTAGGTTCAACCGTAGCTGAGGGTATTGCGGTTAAAACTCCGGGTGAGCTTACGACCCAAGTCGCTAAAGAATACGTTGATGACATTGTTGTTGTCACTGAAGACATGATTGAAGAAGCAATTGCGCTGTTACTTAACATTGAGAAAACAGTATGTGAAGGAGCAGGGGCGACAGGTATCGCTGCAATTATGTCTCGACCAGATCTATTTTTAGGTCATAAAGTCGGGGTTGTTTTATCTGGAGGCAATATTGATACACGAGTGATGGTTTCCGTATTACAGCGTCACTTGACGCGTACGGGGCGTATGGTTCGTATTCGTGTCGAATTACCAGATAATCCGGGTGCTTTAGCGCGTTTAACAGCAATTATTGCTGAGCAAGGCGGTAACATTTATGAACTGCGCCATGAACGCTTTGCTGCAACAAGTCGTGCCAAAGAAAGTGCGGTTAGTGTTGATGTTGAGTTAAAAAGTGCTCCAGATCTGGAACCTTTAATTCAGGCTATGCAGCTCGAAGGCTATATTGTTCGTAAAGAAGAGATTTAAACACAGATATCGCTATCATATAAAAGCTGTATATGGCTCTTAAGGGAGTCATATACGAAGCAATTTAAATGGATTAAATTGCAAAAAGGATGAATTTACAAAAAAACGATCAAATCCTTCAATGAAATGGGAAAAACTGACAATTCTCTAAACTTTGCCCTTCACAATTTTAAGGTTTAGGTTTTAGTATTCTCTTCATTGCAAATTTGAAGAAATATAGGGATAACAACACTCAATGTTCAAATCATTTTTTCCGTCACCACGATATTTCTTTATATCGGCGGTTATTTGGATCGCACTAAATATGGTGCTCTGGTACACAGGTGGAAACACATGGGGAACTTTTATCGGCTTTGCTCAAGACTATCATCAAGCTCAATTACCTGTTGGTGTTAGCCGTTTTTGGTCTCCAACTTTCTTATGGTTTTATGTCTGGTTTTTAGTCTCCACAGCATTGTTTGCTGGTTTTTGGAAAATTATTTCCAATAATCCTTGGCAAAGATGGTCCATTTGGGGTTCTGCTTTTATTCTATTTAACATCTGGTTTGGTGTTCAGGTCAGTGTTGCCATTAATGCATGGTATGTACCGTTTTGGGACTTAATTCAGAAAATGCTTTCTGATGGAGGTGGAGATCTCTCTGCACTATACAGTGAAACTCTAGTTTTTCTTTATATTGCAATGGTCGCTGTAACCTTAGCTGTTATTAATGCATTTTTTACAAGTCACTATGTATTTCGTTGGCGTACGGCAATGAATGAGTACTACACGGAACATTGGGAAAAGCTTCGCCATATTGAAGGTGCTTCGCAGCGTGTACAAGAAGATACGATGCGTTTCGCGACTATTATGGAGGACCTAGGTGTTGAACTGGTAAAAGCTGCGATGATTTTAATCGCATTTTTACCTATTTTATTTCAGCTCTCTAAACACGTTCCTGTTTTACCAATTGTTGGTGAACTAGAACATTCTCTAGTATGGGCTGCAATTGTATGGGCTGCTTTTGGTACCATTTTATTAATGGTGGTTGGTATTAAATTACCTGGTCTACAATTTAACAATCAAAAAGTAGAAGCAGCTTATCGTAAAGAATTGGTTTATGGTGAAGATCATATCGACCGTGCAAAACCAGCTACTTTAAAAGAGCTTTTCAGTCGAGTCCGTACAAACTATTTCCGTCTCTATTTTCATTATGCTTACTTTAACTTGGTAGCAACTTGGTATAAGCAATTAGACATTTTATATAGTCTAGTGGTCTTATTCCCTGCAATTGCGAGCGGGAAGATGACGTTAGGCTTAATTAACCAAATTGGTGGTGTATTTGATAAGGTTCGTGAATCATTCCAATATTTAATTAGTTCATGGAAAACCATTATTGAGTTACTTTCGATTTACAAGCGTTTAAAAGCTTTTGAATCGATATTGCATAAATAAATAAAAACCCGCGAAAGCGGGTTTTTTTATAGGTACAAATATTTAATGAGTTGCATTATAAAAATTAAGAATAGGACCAACTAATGATTGCTGAGATTTATCTAAGGTGACTTGAATCTCTTTGTAGTTGAACGTGTCCTCATCATCATATTTGGCAATACCATGCGTTTTATTGTTCACTTGTGGAATTTGATAACTAAAAAAAGCCACTTTTTTAGAGGGATGAACGATGGTAATGAGTTTTTTTGGGTCTTTGAATCCGCCAAAATCATCTTCAACACTTTCTTTTAGCAGTTGAGGAAAATAAAGCGTTGCATTTGGTAATCCACACCCAACGCAAAAAGAAGAGTCATAAAGCTCTATCGCTTGTTTTTGATCTGGACTCATTGCTAAAGCAAAACCAGTTCCATTCGCACCTGCATTTGCTTGTACATCTTGCCAGTTACGTGGAACAAGCACTAATCCTGTTTCAGGTAATGCAAGAAGCTTGAGTTGTTTTGCATGTTGAGCATCGAGTTTAAAATTAAAATGGCAGCTTTTAGGCGTACAGGTTTTAAAACTTTTAAGTAAACCATCTTCTATAGGGTTTTGTGCCGTTACTCCATAAAAAGGGACTGTAACGCCGTTTAAAAAATTTGCTTCTCCAAGCTTATAGAACTGATTATCTGCTTTGCGTGTTGCAGCAGAGCTATAAAACTTTGGAAAATGAGGAGTAAAGCTTTTTACTTCTGCATAAGCAGTTGAAGTGAGACTTACCAATACTGTGCATAATAAAAAATTTAATTTTTTCATTTTTAGAAAGTAATCAATTTAAAATCTTATATAAATCTAACATATTCTTTTAAACTATAAGGTAATTCAAAATTGAATACTGTTTTTAACTTCATAATAAAAACAGACTTATAGAGATATGGAAAATGAAAAATATACTTTCAATTTGCTGCCTAGCGGCAATAAGTTCTTATAGTTTTGCTCAAGACATTAAAGGCATTTCATTTTCTCATCAAGAGTGGGAAATCTATTGTAGTAATACCGGTACTTGTAAGGCTGCTGGCTATCAAAATGAAGACAATGGTGATAATCCAGCTTCAATTTTAATAACGCGTAAAGCAGGGCCAAAACAACCTGTGCAAGTTGAGTTTGCTTTGTCTGACTATGAACAAAGCATGCCTGCAAATCAGCTTAAAAATATCCATTTTTATATCAATGGCAAAGACTTAGGGCTTGTGACTGTAGATGGTACTGAGCTGCCAATTATGGGTAAATTAACTAGTTCACAAGCCAATGCTGTACTGCAGCAGTCTAAACAGAAAACTGAAATTGTATTTAAAAATGCGCAACATGAATGGAAAATTTCTGATGCTGGTATGACTGCTGTGTTATTAAAAATGGATGATTTTCAGAAGCGTATTGGGACCGTTGGTGCTTTAGTCAAAAAGGGCAGTGCCAATGAAAATCAAGTGCTGATGCCTGAACCAAAACTAGTTGTAAAACGTATTAAAACGGCAACTAAACCTTACTTAACTTTACAGCCAAAAAATAAACAGTACCAAACAATATACCGTAGCCTGATGGCAGCTAAACCGAATCCGAAAGAAGACGGCTTTTGTGAAGGCGTTTATGGTGGTAATAGTGATGGAGCTGAACCACAAGAAATTGACCTATATAAATTAACCAATCAAAAAGTTCTGGCGACTACATTGTGTTGGAGAGGGGCTTATAACGAAGGGTATGGAGCTTGGGTACTCGATGAGTCTTTAAATGGTAAGGCAACGTTTGTGACCGAGTCCGCTTCAGATTTCGATAGCGGTATGATCAGCAGTTCTCAAAAGGGACGAGGCATAGGAGACTGCTGGGCAAGTGAAGAATGGGTGTGGGATGGCAAGAGCTTTGTGCATACTAAGGATATATGGACAGGAATGTGTAAAGGCTTGGCAGCAGGTGGGGTGTGGGAGCTTGATCGAATAGAGTCTGTGGTGAAATAACTACTTTGCGGTTACAGAGTCATAACAGGTAACTTTGGTGACTCTGTGATAAAAAGAACAGATTGTTTATTGGAGCTAGACCTATGTCACGTCATTTTTACGCTATTGCTCGCCATAAGTTTTCACATCTGAGTCGTTCAATATATGTGGCGGCGGCTGTACTAGGCACAACACAAATTGCAATGGCGGGTCCAACGGTCGATCAGCTCAGTGATTGTCTTGTTAAAGCGACAACAGCTTCAGATAAAACTACAGTGCTTCAGTGGACATTTACGGCTTTAGCAGCTCATCCCGATTTAAAAGCATTTAGTAATGTAACACCTGAGCAAAAAGATCAGTTAGACCAAAAACTGGCTCAAGTTTTACAGCGTGTGATTGTAGAGCAATGTTCTACTCAAACTAAAGCTGTGATTAAGGCAGAAGGTGTTAAGGCAGTTGGAGAAGCTTTCCAACAGTTAGGTCAGAGTGCTGGTGAAGATATTGTTAAAGACCCAGCCGTTAAACAACAGTTGCAGGGCACATTACGCTATATCGACCTAAACAAATTGGTGACAACGTTTTTAACACCAGAAATTTGGAATAAATTAGGGATTACAAGATAAAAATCTAGTTTTCTATTTTAGTTATAAAGCCTGCTATCTAAGAGCAGGCTTTATTGTATTTGGGATAAAGAGATCTCTTTAGATCGTAATTGTAGCCCCTAAAACTTTCACAAATTGAGCTAACCAAGCTGGATGTGCAGGCCAAGCTGGGGCAGTCACCAAATGTCCATCTGTAACTGCTTCAGTCACAGCAATATCTGCATATTGACCACCTGCGAGTTTTACTTCGACAGCACATGCTGGATAAGCAGAACAGAGGCGGCCTTTTAAAATGTCAGCCGCTGCGAGTAACTGAGCGCCATGGCATACGGCTGCAATTGGTTTTTTCACTCGATCGAACTCACGTACAATTTCGACAACGCGATCATTCATGCGTAAATACTCTGGCGCACGGCCACCCGGAATAACTAGACCTACATAGTCTTCGGTATTAATGGCATCAAAATCATAGTTAATCGCG
Source organism: Acinetobacter genomosp. 33YU (assembly GCF_001990725.1). Lineage (NCBI taxonomy): Bacteria > Pseudomonadati > Pseudomonadota > Gammaproteobacteria > Moraxellales > Moraxellaceae > Acinetobacter > Acinetobacter genomosp. 33YU. The sequence goes on from NZ_LFZQ01000001.1 coordinate 171,756, forward strand.
AAGTTATGACCACGTTTTTCGCTATAAGTTTGCTCGTCTTCAAAATCATGAATCGCAGTCGCAATATGATCGCCGTTCTTTTTATTCGGGCAAACAGCATGCACGGTATAACCTAAACCTGTTAAGAACTGAAATGGAATCATAGTTTCATAGTCTTCAGCATAGTCACCGACTAACATTAAAATCTTTTTAGACATGATTTATCCCTCTTTTTAAAATATAAGTGATTTCGATTTTTAATTTAAATTAGCATAATGAAAGTATGATTTTTAGCAAAAAGTGCATTCTTTAGTCGAAGGATGTTTCATAAGTGATGTAAAAAAGCCTCGATAAATCGAGGCTTTTTTATTGAGTTAGCTAAAGAAATCAACCAATCAATTTTGAATAAAGTTAAGGGATTAAAGCGGTTGGAAAGGCTTTTCAACAGCTAAGTAAACGTGTTGGTGAGATATTGTTAAAGACCCATCAGTTAAACAGCAGTTGCAGGGCACATTGCGCTATATCGACCTAAACAAATTGGTGACGATGTTTTTAACACCAGAGTCTTAGAATAAGTTAGGAATAGTGAGGTGGTTTTATCTCTCTAGCCCTTTCCTAAAGGAGAGGTGGATTACTAACTACAAAATCTCCTTCTGAAAAAGAAATTAAGAAGAATTATTATATGTTGTACATCAAAAAACGCTTGTAAAAATTATGTGTTTTTAGTATTAAATGTTTGAAAAAAGGTTTTGGCTGAATTTATGGAACAGGATTTTAGAGAGAATTTAAGAAGATTACTTTCTGCATATGTTTTAAGTATAAAAGGTAATAAAGACTTTAATTTAGATGAGGTAGAGAAAAGTTACAAAATCACGTCTGATTTTATAATAAATCAAGTTGAAATTAAGAAAGATGATCAAAAAGGTAAAGATGAAAAAAATTTTTTCTTAGAATATCACAAATATTTATATGTGATTTGTAAGGAGGCTGCTAATCCTTTTTTGAATCAAAACTTTATACAATCTCAATTTAAGTCAAATATATTTAAAAATTTATTACAATTATGGACTTATAAAAATGAATTGTTTAAAGAAAAGGCTTTTGCTAAAAAATATAAGGATATAATTGAAAATGTATTTATAGCAGATTTTATGGGTTTGCAGTATTTTTTTGATTATAAAGTTAAAAAGCATAATTATAAAAAAACTGAAACATTGTTCTTGTTAGGTACAGCAAGGCTTTTGGTTATTATTGTGTTGAAAAGTTTAAATGTTAGATTTAATACCTTTGAGAGAAAGGTGGCACATTATACAAGAGTAGATGTAGCAAATTTTATTATTAATGATGATAAATTTTTTAGAATGAACTCTACTGAATTTATGAACGATCCAACTGAAGGGTCATTAGTTAAGGAGTTTTTGTCACTAAAAACATTAGATTCATATTTTTATCAGCATAATTTTTTATCATGTTTTACCTTTAATCATAATTATTTAAATCAATTTCGACTATATGGTAGAACCAAAGGTTTAGATGGAACAGGTGTTAGTTTAGTTCTTAATGAAAGTTTTTTTGATAAATTGAATCGCTTTTATTTCAATGATGATGAGGTGGAGCTAGATTTACATATCCGAGAAAATAATAAATTACCTCTTTTTAGGTGTTGTTATTTTGATCCTAAATCAGAATATATTTCGATTGCTAAACGTTCAAAATTTTCTTTCTTTCAGGAGTTTAAAGGACAGAAAAGTGCGGATGAAATAGAAAAAATTTGGACTGATTATATGGACTTAATAAAACCAATTGAGAGTGATATTCGAAACAATCTAAATTATTTAAAAATAGTAATTAATGATCTGAAAAAACTTTACTATACAGGTGATGAGAAGGTTTGGAACATTGTTGATGACTTTATGAAACCTATTAATTATTTATTTAAACATTCAGCATTTAAGGAAGAAGAGGAATGCAGAATTATAAAAGTTACGAATTTAAGTGATAAAAGTATAAAAAATGAACTAAATGCTGACGGTCAAACTTTTACATATATTGAATATCCTGCTGACCTTAAAGAATCATTGGCAAATATATATATAGGTCCAGCTTCCGCGAAATATTTGACTTATTTTAAAACTTCTCTTTTAAAGAAAACAAAGAAAGAAGTAAAAATTTGTGTATCTGATAATCCTTTACGAATTTGAAATAAAAAACCCGCTCTAAAGCGGGTTTTTTATCTAAAAGCTAGATTGGCTTAACCAATTAACTTTTTCATTAATTCATTTACTTGAGCAGGGTTAGCTTTACCCTTAGACGCTTTCATGACTTGACCAACAAGACCGTTAAAGGCTTTTTCTTTACCAGACTTGTACTCTTCAACCATTTTTTCATTGGCTGCAAGTACTTCTTTAATGATTGCTTCAATTGCACCAGTGTCGGTTTCTTGCTTTAAGCCTTTTTCTGCAATAATGTCATCGGCAGATTTACCTTCCGATTCCCACATAAAGCCAAAGACTTGTTTTGCAATCTTACCGCTAATGGTGTTGTCAACAATACGAGCAATCATGCCACCAAGCTGTTCAGCAGAAACAGGTGAGTCAGCCAAATCTAGGCCTGCTTTGTTTAAAGCACCTGAGAATTCGCCCATTACCCAGTTTGCAGACACTTTACCTTGCTTCGCACCGCCAGCAGCAGCCACAACAGCTTCATAGAAGTCTGCCATTTCGCGTGAGAGCGTAAGTACATGTGCATCGTACTCAGTTACACCAAAGTCTGCGATAAAGCGTGCACGGCGTGCAGCAGGAAGCTCTGGAAGCGCAGCACGAGCAGCTTCGATTTGCTCATCTGCAATAATCACTGGTAACAAATCTGGATCTGGGAAGTAGCGGTAATCGTTCGCTTCTTCTTTAGAACGCATTGAACGCGTTTCCATTTTGTTTGGATCGAACAAACGAGTTTCTTGGTCGATACTTCCGCCGTATTCCAAAATTTCCATTTGGCGTTCAATTTCAACATTGATCGCTTGCTCAATGAAACGGAATGAGTTGAGGTTTTTAAGCTCGCAACGCGTACCAAAAGGTTGGCCCGGACGGCGTAAAGACACGTTACAGTCCGCACGGAATGAACCTTCTGCCATGTTGCCGTCAGAAATACCTAACCAACGTACTAATGTGTGAATCGCTTTGATATAAGCAACCGCTTCCTCAACCGAACGCATGTCTGGTTCAGAAACGATTTCAAGTAAAGGAGTACCAGCACGGTTTAAGTCAATGCCAGACATGCCTTCAAATTGGTCATGTACAGATTTACCCGCATCTTCTTCAAGATGAGCACGAGTTACGCCAATACGTTTAGTCGTACCATCTTCAAGTTGAATGTCGATATGACCCAAGCCCACAATCGGGTTATCCATTTGGCTAATTTGATAGCCTTTTGGTGAGTCAGGGTAGAAGTAGTTTTTACGCGCAAATACTGAAGCTTGGTCGATGTAGGCATCGATACCCAAACCAAAGCGAATAGCAAGATCAACTACTTTTTCATTTAAAACAGGGAGTACACCCGGCATAGCCAAGTCTACAAGGCTCGCTTGTGTATTTGGGTCTTGACCAAATTCAGTCGATGAACCAGAGAAAATTTTAGAATTGGTTGCAAGCTGAGTGTGAATCTCGATACCAATAACGACTTCCCAACCGTCAATCAATTTCAACTTTTGAGCTTCAGCCATTATGCATTCTCCTCAGCAATTGCCGCACGTTGAGTATGGAAATCGGTATTTTGTTGGTATTGATGAACAATCGACAATAATTGCGATTCTGACCAGTAGTTACCAATTAACTGTAAGCCTACAGGTAAGCTGTCTTTATCCAAACCAACAGGAGCATTAATCGCTGGTAAGCCTGCTAAGTTCACTGCAAGTGTATAGATATCGCCTAAATACATTTCAGTTGGACTTAAGTTCGCACCAATTTTATAAGCAGTTGTTGGTGCAGAAGGAGCCGCAATCACATCTACATTTTCAAATGCTTTTAAGAAGTCTTGTTGAATTAAACGACGTACTTTTTGAGCTTTCACATAGTAAGCATCGTAATAACCCGCAGAGAGTGCATAGGTACCAATTAATATACGACGTTGAACTTCTGGCCCAAAACCTTCTGAGCGAGAGCGCTTATAAAGATCCATCAAGTCTTCTGGGTTTTCACAGCGGTAGCCGTAACGAACGCCATCGTAACGTGACAAGTTAGAAGATGCTTCCGCTGGCGCAATCAGGTAATACGTCGGTACATAAGCTTCAGTCATGTTGAGATCGATCTCAACAAGGGTTGCACCCATTTCTTCAAGCTTTTTCAAAGACTCTTCAACACGTGCTTTAACGTCAGCATCTAAGCCTGCAACGTTAAAGTACTGTTTAGGAATACCAATGCGTAAACCCTTTACAGATGTGCCATTTAAATTTGCAACGTAGTCATCAACTTCCTTTTTAACCGAAGTTGAGTCTTTTGCATCGTGACCTGCCATTACATTCATGAGGTAAGCACAGTCTTCAGCAGAGCGTGCCATTGGACCCGCTTGGTCTAAAGATGATGCATAAGCAATGATCCCGAAACGAGATACACGACCATAGGTCGGTTTTAAGCCTGTTAAACCACAGAAAGAGGCAGGTTGACGAATTGAGCCACCTGTATCAGTACCTGTAGCAAAAGGTGCTAAATCAGCTGCTACAGCCGCAGCAGAGCCACCTGATGAGCCACCAGGAACGTGGTCAAGCGCCCATGGGTTACTTGTTGCACCAACATATGAGCTTTCAGAGGTTGAACCCATCGCAAACTCATCCATGTTCACTTTACCTAAAGTGACAAGACCAGCTGCTTTAGTTTTTTCAACAACAGTTGCATCGTAAGGAGAGATGAAGTTGTCTAATATTTTTGAACCAGCAGTGGTTTTAATGCCTTTGGTACAAAAGATATCTTTATGAGCAAGTGGAATACCCGTTAAAGCAGTTGCATTACCCGCTTTTAAAGCTGCATCGGCTGCATCGGCTTCAGCAAGCGCTTGCTCAGGCGTAACTGTCACGTAGCTTTTTACCAGTGGGTCAATTTTAGCAATACGTTTTAAATAGTGTTCAGTCAATTCGCGAGATGAAAACTTCGCTTGGCTTAAGCCTTCAGCAAGTTCACGAATTGATAAGCGATGTAAATCAGTCATGAGTAAAATTTCTTTACATTCAAAATTGGGAAGATGGATTAATTGACTAAAAGTTATTCAATCACGCGAGGAACAAGATACAAACCATCTTGAGTTGCAGGTGCAACAGCTTGGTATTCATCTCGATGATTACTTTCAGTTACCACATCAGCACGTAAAGGTTGAGGATTGTCAAAAGGACTCTTCAAAGGTTCTACGCCTTCCGTATCAATGCCTTTTAAGGTTTCCATCATGCCTAAAATTTTATTTAGACTTTGAGCATATTCAGCAGATTGCGTATCATTGAGCGACAATCGAGCAAGATTGGCGATTGCTGAAACTGTTTGTGCATTTAAATCTGCTGAATGCTGTGCATCCGATGTAGACATAACATCACCTAATCAGTATTAAAAATTTTCAAAATATCGTGCGTTATAATAAGCGATTGACTTGTTCAAATCATCACATTTAGTTTAAAGTTGCCACCTTGCATCCACATGAAAGTTTAACTGAGAACGAACCGTGATTCTAAAACGACTAATTGGCTTGTTTTCGCCGGATCTAGCCATTGATTTAGGTACAGCAAATACACTTATTTATGCACCAGGCCGCGGCATTATATTAAATGAACCAACAGTTGTGGCAATTCGTCACAGTGGTTCACAAAAAATTGTTGCTGCTGTAGGGCTGGATGCGAAACAAATGTTAGGCCGTACGCCTGCAAATATTTCTGCAATTCGTCCAATGAAAGACGGTGTAATTGCAGACTTTGAAGTGACTGAAACCATGCTGAATCAGTTCATTGGTAAAGTTCACGAAAAACGTTTGTTCCCACCTGCACCTCGTGTAGTTGTATGTGTACCATGTAAATCAACTTTGGTCGAGCGTCGTGCGATTCGTGAAGCCGTATTTAATGCGGGTGCCCGTGATGTGCGCTTAATTGAAGAGCCGATGGCGGCTGCAATTGGTGCGGGTATGCCAGTTGAACAAGCATGTGGTTCTATGGTTGTGGATGTTGGTGGTGGTACAACTGAAATTGCAATTATTTCATTGCAAGGTTGTGTCTATGCTGATTCTTTACGTATTGGTGGCGATGTATTTGATGAGCAAATCATTAATTATGTTCGTAAAGCTCACGGTTGCGTAATCGGTGAAACCACAGCTGAAATCATTAAGAAAGAAGTAGGTATGGCTGTTTCTGATGGTACGACATTAGAAATTGAAGTACGTGGTCGTAACCTTGCAGAAGGTGTGCCTCGTGCAATTACTGTAACTTCTGACGAAATTACTCAAGCGATTTCTGACCCATTACAAAGCATTGTAAGCGCGGTGAAATCAGCTCTTGAACAAACTCCTCCTGAACTTTCTTCAGATATCGCTGAGCGCGGTATTGTGTTGACAGGTGGTGGTGCGTTACTTCGTAATCTCGACAAATTATTAGCTCAAGAAACTGGTTTACCAGTTGTTGTGGCTGAAGATCCTCTTACTTGTGTAACCCGTGGTGGTGGTAAAGTATTAGAATTCTTCGACAACCCGAACCATGACATGCTTTTCGTCGGTTAAGTTTAAGGATTAGGCGGTGCAACCGAATATTTTTTCAAGACAGCCGCCATCTTTCCGCTCGTTCATTATTGCGGTCATTACATGCTTGGTTGTGCTTTTCTTTGATTGGCGTATGCCTTATGTAATTCAGCCAGCAAGGGATGTCTTGTACGCTGCATATAACCCAATTTATGCGCTTGCAAGTTATCCAGTACTGTCGAGAGAATGGCTGAATCAACAAACTAAATCTGAAACACAACTGCGCCGTGAAAACACTGCAATGCAGGCCGAGCTGTTACAAGCTCAGGTTCGGTTGCAGAAGCTGTCAGAACTGTCTGCTGAAAATACCCGATTACGCGGCTTACTTGATACACCATTAATTATTGATGGTCGTATGGAAATTGCTGAAGTAATTGGAACAGATGCCGATCCGCTGCGTCATATCATCATTATTAACCGTGGTTCAATGGATCATCTTAAGGTTGGTCAAACGGTTCTAGATGATAAAGGGATTATGGGGCAAATTATTAATGTGTACCCTCATAGTTCACGTGTGATGTTACTTTCTGATAAAGAGCATTCACTATCTGTTCGTCTAGAGCGTACAGGTATGCGGGCGATTGTTTCTGGTACTGGCGATTTAGGTCGCTTGAAAATGGAATATGTTCCAACCAGTGCAAATATTCAGGTTGGCGATAAAGTCCTGAGTTCTGGCTTAGGTGAGCATTTTCCAGCAGGTTACGCAGTGGGTACAGTAGCTAAAATTCGCCGTCATAATTCAGGTGAGTTTGCGGAAATTGATATTACTCCAGCTGCTCAGCTCGCAACGGGGCATCATGTTATTGTACTTTTCTCAGACTCATTAGCGAAGGAGCAGCCATATGCCGATCGCTAAATTGAAACGTGAGAAGCGTAATGATCCATTATGGGTAATTATACTCTCTGTAATCGTGGGTTCAGTACTCATGGTTTACCCGTTGTCCTATGATATTTCTGGCTGGCGACCATTGTTCATGCTTATGATCATGTTGTTTTGGGTCGTTTGCCAACCAACATGGTGTGGAGTATGGTTTGCATTTGGTATGGGGCTTTTTACAGACTTACTACTTGATGCTCCATTAGGACTAAATGCACTGAGCTTTGTTATTGTTACCTTTGTTACCCGGTTTTTAATACGCGAGCGTCGTATTTTGACGTTTGGTAATTTATGGACAATTGCCACTTTGGTTATTATTGCTCATTTAGCCTTTATGTGGGTGACCCAAACCATGGGAGGTACTCACTTCTCAATTGCTCGCCATTGGCAACCATTAATGACCAGTGTTCTAACTTGGCCAGTAGTTTATTATTGTTTAGCAAAATGGCGCATTTAGTTTTAGCTTCCAGTTCTCCGCGTCGGAGAGAGTTGTTGCAGCAGTTGGGTTTAGCTTTTGAAATTTATAGCCCTGATATTGATGAATCTGTTCATGACGGTGAGCTGGTTTATCAATATGTTGAGCGTTTAGCTAGAGAAAAAGCCCAAGCCGTATTAAATATTTTTCCAGATGCCGTGGTTATTGCGGCCGATACAAGTCTTGGGCTTGATGGTCAGATTATTGGTAAACCTGACTCAAAACAGCATGCCTTTGAAATTTGGAAACAATTATCTGGCCGTTGGCATGATGTGTTTTCCGGAATTTGTATTGCGACACAGCAACAAATCTTGAGTCAGGTGGTGCAAACACAAGTTGAATTTGCGGCCTTAACTACACAAGATATGGAAGACTATTGGGCCACAGGAGAACCTGTAGGGAAGGCCGGTGCGTATGCAATTCAAGGAATTGCTTCGCAATATATTCCCAAAATTCAAGGAAGTTATAGTAATGTGGTAGGACTTCCTTTGTACGAATTTTCACAGTTATTCAAAAGAGTGAAGACATAAGGGGTTGTTGATAATTCTTGATTGAATTGCATTGTCGATGAATAGTGGACAAAGCTACGTTAACAGTCTCTCTGACTCTTTAATAAAAATTTTATAATGCTTTGAGTTTATGTATGTCAGAAGAACTACTTATTAATGTCACGCCTATGGAGTGTCGGGTGGCATTAATCGAAAATGGAACTGTTAATGAGCTGTATGTAGAACGTACAGTTAAACGTGGTTTGGTCGGTAATATTTACAAAGGTAAAGTTGTTCGTGTACTGCCTGGTATGCAAGCGGCTTTTGTTGATATCGGTTTATCTAGAACAGCCTTTTTACATATTAATGATATGGTTTGGCCTCGTTCTCAACCAACGCCTAATGTTTTTGAATTACTTCATCCAGGACAAACGCTTACCGTTCAGGTTATGAAAGATATGCTGGGTACAAAAGGCGCCCGCCTGAGTACTGATCTTTCAATTCCTTCTCGCTATTTAGTTCTCATGCCATATGGTAATCATATCGGGGTTTCTCAGCGTATTGAGTCAGAAGAAGAACGTGAGCGCTTACGTAATATCATCGAAGGTATTCAGGCAGAGCACAATCTACCGGGGAGTGTGATTGTACGTACTGCTGCTGAAGGCGTAGATGATGCTGAGATTGCGCAGGATATGTGTTACCTCAGTAAGTTATGGGAATACATTCAGCGTAAGCAAGTTGACGTTGCAGTACCTTCCTTAATTTTTGAAGAATTACCGCTACCACAACGAATTATTCGTGATTTAGCAAGTGAAGAAACTGCAAAAATTTATGTCGACTCGAGAGAGATTCATGGAAAACTCCGTGAATTTGTAGATGAGTTTGTACCGAATATGCAAAGTCGCCTGATTCATTATCCAGGTGAACGTCCATTATTCGATCTTTATAACGTTGAAGAAGATATTCAAAAAGCGTTACAAACCCGTGTTGCTCTAAAGTCTGGTGGTTATCTAATGATTGACCAGACTGAAGCCATGACGACCATTGATGTGAATACTGGTTCTTATGTCGGTGGTCGTAGTCTTGAAGACACAGTCTTTAAGACCAATATGGAAGCGACTCAGGTTATTGCACGTCAGCTCAGACTAAGAAATCTGGGCGGTATCATCATTATTGATTTTATTGACATGCAAGAAGCCATTCACCGTGAAGAGGTGATGCGTCAATTTGAAAAAATGCTTGAACGCGATCATGCGAAAACCAAAATTACTCAGGTATCTGAACTTGGTTTGGTAGAAATGACGCGTAAACGGACACGGGAATCACTCGAGCACTTGTTATGTGAGTCGTGTCCAACGTGTCAAGGACGTGGTTTTGTCAAAACAGCAGAGACAGTATGTTACGAAATATTTCGTGAGATATTACGTTATACCCGTGCTTTCGAGTCTACGAGTGGCTTTACTGTTGTTGCGCATCCATCGGTGATTGACCGATTATTAACTGCAGAAGCCCCAGCAGTGGCTGATTTAGAGCATTTTATCAACAGAGTTATTAAATTTCAGGTCGAAAATTTATATACGCAAGAGCAATACGATATCATTTTAAGTTAAAGTTGTAACAAGATATCGCTTAATCCTTGTTACAACTGAAATTTTACTTTCATTCATGAATTTTAAATACTACTTACATACAGTAGCCCTAGACGTTCTCCCTATTTAAAACGTCTTAGCAAACAATAAGAGGTATAACCCATGAATGTAAGTGAAAACTTAATTAGCAACGGTCTTAAACATGTTTTAGAAAGCACGCCAGTAAATAGCTGCTATATGTTGAATGACCAAGGTAAAGAAGTACCGATCACAACTGCAATGATTCGTTCAGTATGTCATCAGTTACTTAATCAGTGCCGCACAATTAAAAAATAAGGGGCCATTTCAAAGCCCCTTAGTTTTTCTTAACCAACCGAATGATGTTTTAGTTGTTTCTCTTCAATAATCTCTTCAAAACGTTGAATCTCGTCTTCAAGATGAGTTAGAAGGTTTTGCATTTTAGGTAAAGCATTTCGACATGCTGTTAAACCTACTTCAAGCTTATCTAGATAGCTCGTCATCGTAATATTGAGTGCTTGCCCGTCCATGACAATAGAAGCTGGGTAGAGCGCATCTAATTTCGCACCATTCCAATAAAGTGGCTCACGTGGGCCTGGTACATTAGAAATCACTAAATTAAATGCTTGGCGCTTAGGAAGCATCCCAGACATGATGTTTAGACCTGCTGGACCATAAACCACAGCACTATAGTTTAAAATCTCATTTGCAGTCATGCGGCTAAAGCGTTGCTTCGAATTTTGCATACTACGACGAATAATTTCGAGTCGTTCTAAAGGCTGGTCTTTATGAGTCCCCAAATTCGCTAGAATCATCGTAATGCGATTACTCACGTCAGAGTCATCTGTGCGTAGTGAAGCAGGGACCATGGCAATAAGAGGCTTTTTAGGCAAACTGTTATGACTAATCAGGTATTCACGTAGCGCACCTGAACACACAGCAAGTACGACGTCATTGATGGTCACACCAAGCGCTTTAGAAATCTTTCTAAGACGACTTAACTCGAAAGATTGGGCTGCAAAACGGCGTGAAGCACTTACGCGCTGATTTAAAATAGAAACTGGGGCTTGAAAAGTTGAAACGTAGTCAGGATTTTTCCCCATTTCTTTAAAAATGGTTTGTGATAACTCATGCATGACTTTCGGAGTAACTTCAAGTTGTGACTTGATGCCTCCTAAAATACTTTTGATTTTACTGGTACTTGGTTTTGGCACTTTTAAGCGCTTTGTTCTTTTACTTTCTACACACCAAAGGGGAACTACATGTTTTTCTTGTGGGGTCTTAGATAGAGACTTTTCAATTAAACGCATACCCGCAACGCCATCTACCATGGCATGATGAATCTTAAAGTACATCGCGAAACGATTACCTTCGATTCCTTCAATAATGTCGCACGTCCAAAGCGGTTTTGCTCGGTCAATTAAAGAACTATGCTGCTGTGAAATATAAACGAGTAACTCACGGATTCGACCAGGATGAGGCAGAGCAATATGACGGAAATGGTGATCAATATCGAATTCTTCGTCTTCATCCCAAAATAAACCATTTAAACGGTTATTAAAGGGTGGGACAGGAATACTTTTTGATTGGCGAATTTCTTCTACTAAATCACGAACAAAAGTTTCAGGGGCATTTTCAGGAATTTCAAATAAAAACAATCCGCCAACATGCATCGGTTGTTGTCTTTTTTCTAGTGATAGAAAAATAAAATCAATAGGGTGTAATGGACGCATAACTTGTTGTGCCTCATGCTTTTTTCTAAGAAGCCCTTAACTGAGCTCTTATTAGAATTATAGAACCGTAAAATTTAGTATATAGCGTTTATTACAGATTAAATATGACTTTGTGTACGAGATATAACTGTAAAAAAAACCACTGATTCATCAGTGGTTTTTTTATACCAGACTATTTTTTTAAGTTGCCTGCGTGTAAGCCACATTCTTTTTGCGTTGCTTCTTCCCACCACCAGCGGCCTTCGCGTTCATGCTGGTTTGGAAGTACTGCACGAGTACATGGTTCACAACCAATAGAAACGAAACCACGCTCATGTAAAGGATTATATGGAATTTCCATCATACGGATATAACTCCATACTTCGGCGCTAGACCAGTTCGCAAGCGGATTATATTTAATGAGTTGTTTGTCTGGACCAGAGAAACCTACGTCAGCTTGTACGACAGGAATTTCGGTACGTGTACCCGGACTTTGATCTTTACGTTGGCCTGTAATCCAGCCATCTAAAGTTGCGAGTTTTTTACGCAAAGGCTGAACTTTTCGAATACCACAGCATTCTTGGTGTCCATCTTTAAAGAAGCTAAATAAGCCTTTTTCATTCACCATGCTTTGCACAGCTTCAGATTCAGGAAAGCAAATTTCGATATTAATATTGTAATGCTTACGAACAGTTTCAATAAATTGGTAAGTTTCAGCATGTAAGCGTCCGGTATCAAGGCTAAAAACACGGAAAGGTTTGCCTAAACGCGAAGCCATATCAATTAAGACGACGTCTTCTGCACCTGAGAATGAAATTGCGATTTCACCTTGTTGGCTTAATGCAAGTTCTAAGATCTCGCGTGGGCTTTTAGCTGCATATTCAGCTGCGAGAGCATCAACAATATCAATAGTCGGAATAACGGTCATGGGTGTTCCTGGCAAAAGGCTTGGGCGCATTGAGTTATGAAAAATATTCTAAAGGATAGTAAATAAATTGCTTAGCACTTTAATTTCGATCCTTATGAATAAAATTGATTTGATCAATAACAACGCAAAACTGAAAATCTTAATGGTATGATACAGCAATTTTTAACCAACGTTGGAAGCATTCATGGAAATCGTATGCCTAGATCTTGAAGGGGTTTTAGTTCCTGAAATCTGGATCAATTTCGCAAAAAAAACAGGGATTAAAGAACTAGAAGCAACAACTCGTGATATTCCGGATTATGATGTTTTAATGACTCAGCGTCTGAATATCTTAAAACAACATGGTTTAGGCCTAAATGACATTCAAGAAGTGATTGCTGAGATGGGACCATTACCAGGTGCCAAAGAGTTTGTTGAATGGGTAAGTACTCATTTCCAACTTGTGATCTTGTCAGATACCTTCTATGAGTTTGCTCATCCTTTAATGAAGCAATTAGGGTGGCCAACAATTTTCTGTCATAAGTTAGAGACAGATGAAGAAGGAATGATCACCGCTTATAAACTACGTCAACCAGATCAAAAACGTGAGTCAGTTAAAGCACTTCACGGTTTAAATTTCCGTGTAATCGCGGCAGGGGATTCATATAACGACACAACCATGCTTGGTGAAGCTGATCATGGCTTCTTATTTGATGCACCTGCAAATGTGATTGCTGAGTTCCCTCAGTTCCCAGCCATTCATGGTTATGATGCATTAAAAGAAGCAATTCGTTCAGTTTCGCAGCGTAATATTCCTGCTTAAGAATGGACAATAAAAAAGGCGCTTTAAGCGCCTTTTTTATATGTAATAATTTTTAAACTTAGAATTTATAACCAAGTTTTAAGCCATAAGCGATCGCATTGTTGTCAGAGAACTCTGCAACATATTGATCCGTACCAGCTTGTGCACCAGTTTGTGCTTTAGCATCACCCAACCAGAAGTATTTTACACCACCAGCAATGAAGGTTTGTGGAGTAGGGCTATATTGAACACCTAAACCTACGTTCCAGTAACCTTCTGTTGGGCCTAATGTAGTTACAGGGTTTCCTGCACCAGAGTCCCAACCTACAGAGACATTACCTGCCCATTTTTCATTAAGCTTACGACCTACACCAGCATTCACCGTCCATTGATCATCAGCATATTCAACTAAGTTAAAGCCATTTGGACGTCCAACAAGAGGTCCAACAACTTGTGAAAGTTGGCCAAATTTGTATGGTTGAATCGCGAAATCTTTCCAGTTCACCCAACGTACGTTAGCAAACGCAACAGTGTTCGCCATGATACCTGTCTGGAAATCAAAGTTTACTGACTGAGGTGTCGTAATTTTTGTGTCAGCTGAACTATTTGCAATTGCAGCAGCTGCGGCATCTTGTCCTAAAAGTGATAAAGCTGGAAGGGTAGGGATTTTTTCACGAATATTTACATCGTGATCGATTTCAGAACGATAAGTCACAGAAGCTTTAAGGGCAATTTCAGGAATTTGATAAGCAACACCAGCTAACCAACCAGCTCCACCTGTTTCTTTAATGTCAGCATCGTAGCCATTATAAATACTATAAGCTTGTCCACGTAAACTTACATTGCCTTTAATTGTTTGATAGACACCACCTGCATAGATATTCCAGTTTTGAGTCGGTTGGAAACCAAATACAAAAGATAAGTTTTGAGTATCAACTTTAACTTTTGTAGCACCAGTTCCAAGTAAACCATTTACTTGCTTCAAACCTGCATCTACTTGTGCAGCAACACCTTGTTTTACACCTGCATCAATAACAGCTTTAGTTGTTGGGTCATTATTGTATGCATTTAGAGTTGCAGCAAATTGTGCTTGACCTGCTGGAGTAGATAAGTTAACACCTTGTGCTTGAAGTGCTGCACCAACACGTTGATTTGCTGTTAAATTATTAAAAGCTGTATTAATAGTGTTTGTGCGGATACTATCTAGGGCTGCTGGAGCTAAAATAGTATTAGATGGGTCAGAGACAAATACATTTTGACCACTATATTCAGCATTAGCTCCAAATGGTTGGTCGTAGAGTAAACCAAAAGAAAATTTATCGTTGAGTTGTAATTTTAGTGCGGCATTTGGAAAATAATAATCATTAGCCATATCACCAATATCGCGACGAGTTGCGCTTGATCCTGCTTCTTTACCCTCTACAGTTGGGTCTAAAACAGAAATACCCGCTTCAAAGTAGTTACCTGGTTGTAAGAATGCAGACATTGACTGTCCAGAGCGATCCAAAGCTGCTGCGAAAACCCCAGTTGCAGGCAGCGTTGCCAAAATCATTGCAGTGCTCAGATGTTTTAATTTCATTTTAATCTTTCCTTGAACTTCAAGACATTTTTTTAAAAGTAACAGAGTTAAACCGTTTAAACTGTGTTGCCTTCAAAGCTTTTAATTACAAGTTTCAAAGCTTTGATAACTCCATGTAACAAAAATAGCATAATTACACTAAGAGTAAATCTGTTATATGAACTGGGGAGTACTCATTTTTTATACAAAAAAAGTCAATAAAGAATGAAATGTGGAGAAATTTTTACATTATTAAACTATTTTAAATAATTGATATTTATATTTTTAATCTATTAGTAATAAGCCATGTGTTTATGACATTTTTGTCAAAAATCCAAGAAAAATGGTCAAAGATTTTTTTGTAAAAATATGAGTTGATTGATCATGAAGTGAGTATTAGTTATCATTTTTACTGGATAAGTCTAGTTTCACTACAAGTGTATATTATTGATTCCATTTTATATTATTCAGAATAGAGCATAAATCAGTATTTATTTTTTACCATTTGATCAATTTTTGGGTGTTTCCAGTAGATCAATTTAACCGTCTAAAATACAAAGAATGAACCAAATTAAAAGTATGAATACAATTATTCCGATTTAGAGTTAAAACAAACCGTTAAAGGGGATATAACTTTTCATCAAATTCTTCAAGTTTGGGAAACTTTAAAGGTTCAAGCTGGTCGAGGTGGGTAAGGTACGTTATATAGTCCTCAAGAATGGTTTTTCGTGCTTCTTGGCTAATATAAGGTACATGATAGGCAATAAAAGGTGGAAAAACTTCAAAACCGCTATAGGCCAAGGTACCGCGTTGAATAGGTGATAGATAATGCTCTATTGGTCCGTGAATAGAGTTCTCGCCAAACATATGCGTTCTACCGCCCAATGTTAAACAGAGCATCGCTTTTTTACCCGCCATACCACCGTGGTTATAAAAGCGTTTTCCGCCATAAAAAAGTCCTGAAACGAATACGCGATCAATCCATCCTTTTAAAATTGCTGGGACAGAGGTCCAGTAAAGTGGGAAGTTCAAAATAATCAAATCTGCTCGTTTTACTTTTTCAATTTCCGCTTGAATATCAGGTGCTAAAAGGTTTTGCTTGGCGGCATTACGTTGTTCTAATGCGTAATTGAAATAGTCGGGTTGATTGAGTTCTAAAAAATCCTCTTTGGAAGCTACAGGGTTGAATTGTATTGCATACAAGTCAGAAACTTCTACACGATGACCCAACTTTTTAAATGTTTGCTGAGCTGTCGTTTTCAGTGATGTTGTAAAAGACTGTAGCTCTGGATGAGCATGAACGATCAAAATATTCATAAGGTGACCTGTATTCTTTTCAGAAATTGTGCTGTCTAGTGCGAATCACTGGATTCCATTTTGAACAACTATGCATCAATTTAAAAACGTGGCATAGTTCATGAACTGACAGTTTTTACCATTTGACGCCACAATTATGATTGCTAGTGGACCATGCATGAATCCAGAATTACCTGGAACTTATATTAATTTATTAGTCGATATAGTTAAGCGCTGGAATATCTCGGGTTATCAGCTTCTAGATGGAAGTGGCATAACATTAGAACAATTAACCAAACCCTATTGGTATGTTGAATTTAATGCTTTAAACAAACTTCTTGAACGCGCTATTGAACTCACTCATAAGCCAGCATTGGCGGGTTATTTGGCTTTGGAAATGAAAGCATCTTGTTATGGTTCGGTAGGTATGGCGGCCATGGTCTGTGCAAATTTAGAAGAAGCCCTTAAAACACTTGAACAATTTATTGGATCACGTTGTGATGCATTTAAGCCAGAGTTAAAACAAGAACAAGATTATATTTACTGGACTATACGCCAGCCTTTGAAAGCTTTTCAGTTGAGTCCAAATGCTAGTATTTTTTTGTTATTAGGTTTTGTTCAAATCGTGAAGCATCTAACAGGATTATCTTCTTTAGGTACCATTAAGTTAAATATGTCTGAACCCATCGGTTTTTCAAAATTAAAAGACGAATTGGGTGTAGATTGTTTATTTAATGAAAAACAGAATGTCTGGATTTTTCCAAAAGAATATTTATCGCAGCCTATCCTAACGGCCGACCCTATGCTTGCGCCTTTACTAGAAGCACAGTGTAAAAAAGATATAGATAAATTGAAGTTACGCAGCGGATGGAAAGTAGAAATTAGCCACGTAATTAAAAAATTATTGATCAATAATCAGGGAGAAATATTAAAAGTTAAACAAGTCGCGTACATGATGAATATGTCAGAGCGGAGCCTACAGCGGTATTTGGCAACTGAAAATACAAGTTTTTCAGCATTAGTTGATTTAACTCGAAAAGAACATGCGCATAATCTTTTAGAAAATAGTGCAATATCAATTGAAGCTGTGGCTTTAAGTTTAGGTTATGCAGATACATCCCATTTCACTCGCGCTTTTAAACGCTGGATGGGAGTGACACCGAAGTATTATCAAACTCAGTTAAAACTAAAAAATTTAGAGATACGTGAATAATCAAGAAGACCACAAATTTGAAAGTGGTTTTCTAAATAAGCATTAAGTTGATGGTTCTTGTTTTGATGAAAGTGAACGAATCACTTCAAAATAGCTAGGCGGGACGGGAACATGACCACGTTCTCTTAGTACTTTGTGCATACGCGGTAATTTAAAATATGGCACTGAAGCCATTAAATGATGTTCCATATGGTAGTTTACGTGGATTGGTGCAACAAAACTTCTCGCAATCCATCCAGCTCGTGTTGTTCTAGTGTTGGTTAAAGCAGTATTACTGGTTTGCATACCAGCATGTTCTGCCATAGAGCGAATACGTAAAAAAAGTGGAAATGGGGTTAAGTAAGCTAGAGGCCATAACCAATAAAAACGTTGTTGACCAAATGCTTTTAGAACACCATAAAGTGCCAGATTGGTTGCAATAGCGCCCGTACTGTTTTTTGCAATACTCTTTGCATAGTCAACGAAATTTTTATGACTGCGGTCTAGCCAAATTTGGTCATTGGCAACAGTCCATTTCATGACATCCAGATCCATTAAAACTCGACCTAAGCTAAACTTTAAGCCAGTCATACCTGTTAAGTCGCGTAAGAATTTACGAGTTAGAGATTTTTTACTGACAGGAAAACCAGCAACTAAAGAAAGATCTGGGTCATCTGGAGTAGATGTTTTTGCATGGTGACGAACATGGTGTACACGATATTTTTGAAGATCATTCCAGATGGGGCGGGCGCATAGCCATTCACCGACGAAATCATTTATTTTCTTATTTTTGAACAGACTTTTGTGAGACGCGTCGTGCATTAGAATTGCAAGACATAACTGACGACCCGCCAAGATTGCTAAGGCAAGCATACATGCTAATAATTTACCCCAACTCGGTAAGTAATCCCACATCATGATTAAGCTGGCGAATGTTCCACCAATAACAGCCCATGTACTGGCAACAGCCCAAGCACCATAGACATCTGAAGGTTCGGTAAGCTCTTGTATTTCTTCTCTGCTAAATAGGTCCGTAACACTTACCTGTGTATTCATTGTTATTCTCCCAAATTAGAGTTTGGTATCTATATTTTATATTACAAATATAGTTATAAAAATTTAAAAAGTGAAATATTTTTTTGTAAAAAAATAAATCAGATGACTATAGGTTTAATTCTTGTTCATATATTTTTTTCCAAAGTTTTTGGCCGATCGCGTCTAGCTGCTGTACATCTTGAGCAAATTGATTACGCGCAGACTCACTTACAAATGGTGCTGGTAATAGGGGATCATTCATGAGTAAAGCAATCGTTTCTCTACCTAAAAGAAGGGCTTTAACTGCTGCATCATTTAAGGAGAGGTGAGTATAGTTTTCAAGCCAGTGTGTGATATCTCGACTATACATTTCATAATTTTTTTCGAGTTGTTTGGTATCCCATAAAGAAAAAATCTGCTTAAGCGTTGAGGGTTCGAAATGGTGAATAATACAAATTTTTGCTTCTTTCTCTAGCCCAGCTAAAACAAGCTCCTCACAGGTTTTTTCAAAACTATAAGCTAAATTGTCTGGGCGGATGTAAATACCTGTTTCTAATTCTTTAAAACCAAATTGACGCAGTACACGTTCACGCTTTTTAAGAGCAGTTCGGTCTATACGACCCAATGTGCCTGTAAAAACCGCAAGATAATGTTGCTGCCATTCTTTAGTTTGTTTAATACCATTTTTACGATTGAGTATTACTTTTGCCCAATCTTTCGTAGGAGGTGAAAGTTGATAGATTCCGCGTTCTACGCTTTCGATCATACCTTCATTTAATAAACGGGTGGTCGCAACTCGAATACCATTTTCACTTAAGTTAAACAGTTTGGCAGCCACCAAAATTTGTTTAATCGTAAGTTGAGGGTAAGCAGAGGAAAGAAAGAGATCGATAATCAGATGACGTGCGTTGATTTTAGTATTTTTCATTTTGTTTAAATTTTAAATATAAATGACATATGCTTGAAATAATATCATGTTTGTTTGATGTTTTAAGATGGTTTCTTGGCTTGCTTGAGTGTAAGAACTTTTATGTATAACTAGAAGATGATTTGTTTTTGATTAGATTTTATCTTTTTACGATAGTTAACCTAAGTTTGTCATAATGATGTGATACATTATTGCACTTTAAATAATCGGCCTTTAATTAAAGGCAATAACCAAAATGCTAGAAATGATCTGATATTGAACATGAAATAATCCAAAGTATTGGTTTATCCATGATATAAAACAACTTTTTAGAGCTTTCTAGTGATTAACTTTTTGAGCAAGTGATGGAAAATTTTGAAGTTATAAAAGCACTATTTCTAGGATTTGTTGAAGGTTTAACTGAATTTTTACCAATTTCCAGTACTGGCCATTTGATTTTATTTGGTCATATTATCGATTTCCATTCAGATGGTGGTCGTGTATTTGAAGTAGTGATCCAGTTAGGTGCTATTTTGGCAGTGTGCTGGTTATATCGACAAAAAATTATTAACTTGATTAAAGGCTTCTTTAGTGGCGATGTAGAGTCGCGTCATTTTGCTTTTAGTGTATTAATTGCTTTTTTCCCAGCAGTGATTATTGGCGTTTTAGCCGTCGATTTTATTAAAAGTGTTTTGTTTAGCCCAATTGTGGTTGCGATTGCCCTCATTGTCGGTGCACTCATTATTTTCTGGGTTGAATCTAAACAGTTTGAGCATAAAACATTAGATGCAACAAAAATCACGTTTAAGCAGGCACTGTTAGTTGGTCTTGCTCAATGTGTTGCGATGATTCCGGGAACATCTCGTTCAGGTGCGACAATTGTAGGCGGGATGTTTGCAGGTTTATCACGTAAAGCCGCAACAGAATTTTCATTCTTCCTTGCAATGCCGACCATGTTAGGTGCAGCGACATTTGACTTAATTAAAAATGCTGATGTGTTGACCTCAGACAATATGATTAATATTGGTGTTGGTTTTGTTGCAGCATTTATTGCAGCTTTATTTGTAGTAAAGGCACTAGTACTTTTTGTTGAACGCCATACGCTACGCGTATTTGCTTGGTACCGTATTGTGCTCGGTGTCATTATTTTGATTGCAGCAATGTTCTTTAACTTATCTGCTTAATCATCAGATTGAATAAAAAACCTAGAATCTTCTAGGTTTTTTTATGCCTAAAAATAGCTTTAACTTGCTTATTTATACAAAGTACTACCAAGAAATACTTTTCCCTTTTAGTTTGATTGATATAGTAAATCTTAAATAGCCCGTAAAAAATAAAGCAATGCAACAGAATGATTTGATGAAAAGATTGGTAGAGGCTTTTTTATATTTGGCTCCTCAAGAAGGGCTGTATCCTACCTATATTTCAAACATCACCCTTATGAGGGTAGATCATTCCACACAACCTGTTGCTGTATTACAAGAGCCTTCAATTGTTTTAGTCATACAAGGCGTAAAGCGTGGTTATATCGGGAAAGATACTTTTCAGTTTCAACAAGGCCAGTGTTTACTCATCTCGATAGCTATTCCTTTTGACTGCGATACGTTGGTTGAAAATGAACCGATGCTGGCAATTGCGATTAAGTTTGAAACGCAAATGATGGCTGATTTAGCCACTAAAATGGATAAAGACCAGCAGCCATCTATAGATGAGCTTGAAAAAAGAGATATAAAGCTCAGTTGTGGTTTAAATATTATAGACATGAACACGGTAATATCTGAGGTTGCTTTACGCTTGTTGAATTTACTTCGTTCTAAACAAGATACTGCGATATTGGGAGAACAGATAAAACGAGAACTCATTTATCGGGTTTTGCAGGCAGGTAGTCGCGATTTAATCGAAAATCTTTCGGCTATGATAAGTCGAAATAGTGTGATTTATACAATTTGTGAAATTATTCAAAGAGATTACTATCATAATTTAACGGTTCAGGAACTTGCTAAACAAGCAGGAATGAGTGTCTCTCTTTTTCATCAAGCGTTTAAGAAAGTCACGAACTATTCTCCATTACAGTACATTAAGATTACTCGATTACATAAGGCACGTGATTTAATCTTAAATAATCAAATGGGTGTTGCTGAAGCCGCCTATCAGGTTGGGTATGTAAGTGCTTCACAGTTTAGTCGAGAGTTTAAACGGCTGTTTGGAGTTCCACCTAAATCTTCAATGAATTAAAGTAAATCAATACATTTAAAATATAAACCAAACATGGAGCATATCAATGAGTCTTCCAACAACTATGAAAATTGTTGAAATTACGGTTCCCGGCGGACCTGAGGTCTTAAAACTTCAAGATTCAGATGTTCCAGTACCTCAAGCAGATGAAGTGTTAATTGAGGTAAAAGCTGCTGGAATTAACCGTCCAGACGTATTGCAGCGTATGGGTTTATACCCAATGCCTAAAGGTGTTACGCAAATTCCGGGTCTTGAAGTCGCTGGGGTGGTGGTTGCTGTAGGTGAACAGGTGCAACAGTTCAAAGTTGGAGACAAGGTTTGTGCTTTAACCAACGGTGGTGGTTATGCAGAATACTGTGCGGTAACTGCAACGCAAGTATTGCCAATACCTGAAAATCTAACATTTACACAAGCTGCTGCGATTCCGGAAACATTCTTTACAGTTTGGGCAAACCTGTTTGATATCGGCCGTTTAAAAGAAAACGAAACAGCACTGATTCATGGTGGTGCAAGTGGTATTGGGACCACAGCTTTAGCGATTTGCCATGCTTTAGGGATTAAAACTTTTGCTACAGTTGGAAGTGAAGATAAAGTTGCAGCACTCTCTAACTTAACGACTGCAATTAACTATAAAACCCAAGATTTTGAGCAAGAAATTTTGAAACACACCCAAGACCAAGGTGTTGATGTGATTTTAGATATTGTGGGTGGTTCGTATTTCTCGAAAAACTTAAATCTATTAAAACGTGATGGTCGACTTGTGATTATTGGTTTTATGGGCGGTCGAATTGCAAAAGAATTTGATTTGCAGAAACTGATTTTAAAACGTGCAACTATTACTGGCTCAACTATGCGAGCACGTAATAGCCAAGAAAAAGCCCAGATTGCTCAGTCCTTACATGAACATGTGTGGCCGTTATTAGCGCAAGGCAAGTGCTTACCGCAAATCTATAAAACTTATGATTTTTCAGATGTACAAAGTGCCCATGCATGTATGGAACAAGGTGACCATATTGGAAAGATCGTTTTAGAGATTAATACTTAATTTAATCTGTGATAGTTTAGGTGAACGTCATGTTTGCCTAAACTGAAATTTATAATTATTAATTGTGCCTATTTCTATATAAAAATTGCCAAATTCTATTGGCGTGTTGCACCAGTTTGTTGATCTAAATATACATGTACTAAGAAATAATAACTGGCTTAAAGCTGTTATTTCGTTATTCAATTCTAAAGGATGGTAACAATGAATACCCCAGCATCAAATGATAAAAATCCGACTCCAGATTTGGCAGAAGATAATGCATTCTTCCCATCACCATACTCACTGAGCCAATATACTGCTCCTAAAACAGATTACGACGGTACGACCTACCCAACGCCGTATACAGGTAATAAAAAGGTCTTAATGATTGCAACTGATGAGCGTTATATCCAGATGCAAAACGGTAAGTTCTTTTCTACCGGAAACCATCCAGTAGAAATGCTTTTACCGATGTTTCATTTAGATAATGCAGGCTTTGAAATTGATGTTGCGACACTTTCTGGTAATCCAGCCAAGCTTGAAATGTGGGCAATGCCAAAGCAAGAACAAGTGGTATTAGATACTTTTCATAAATATGCAGATAAATTAAAAAATCCGCTAAAACTTGCCGATATTTTAGAAAATGCAGTGGGGAAAAACTCACCATACGCAGCTGTATTTATTCCGGGTGGGCATGGTGTTTTAGCTAAGATTCCACATAGCTTGGATGTCAAAAAAGTTCTGAAATGGGCAGTTGAACAAGACAAATTTATTATTACTTTATGTCATGGTCCAGCTTCGCTGCTTGCTGCGGCAGTAGATGAACAACCTGAGAATTATATTTTTAAAGATTATCAAATTTGTGTATTCCCTGATTCATTAGATAAGGGGGCAAATATTGATATCGGTTATATGCCGGGAGCTTTACCATGGTTAGTCGGTGAGAACCTTGAAAAACTCGGTGTGAAGATTTTGAACACTGGTATTACAGGTCAATGTCATAGAGATCGTAAATTATTAACAGGCGATAGTCCGCTTGCTTCTAATAATTTAGGAAAACTTGCAGCTGAAACGTTGCTGGCTGAAGTGAAGGATTAATTAAATGCGTGCGCCCTGCGGGACTCGAATTTAATAGTTAAAATTATGTTTTATTTAGTTATTTTATTTTTAATTATTTTTGATACCGTAACTCGTACCGTAAAAAGTAAAACCCTCAAACAAATAAGGCATCCTTTTTAGGATGCCATTCTGTGCTTTTCTATCCAACAGTCTATATCAGATTCAAGCCATCTCGCAATTTTTCTTTTGCCCTCACCAAATAGGATTGAAGGAGGGAAATAACCGGTTCGAATCCAGTCATAGATAGTTGACTTTGGAAGGCTGGTTTTTAATTCAACCGCCTTCAAGTCAAGCAAACGACTTTGCTTTTCTGACATCACCCCTCCTTACTTTCCGCTTTAACAAAATCTGTACCTTCTGGATCTACTCCAAGATCAACACAAAGCTGATATCCATGTGAGGCACCTGTACAAGCCATATACATGGCATGGTGCCAATTGAGTTGTTTTTTCTTTGTCTTGCTCGAACGCAAAGCCCAGTAAAGTCTCTCTTTTAGGTATTCTTCACTCATCCCTCAGCTCCCGATTCATCCATTTCAATAACATCATCAGTAAATTCACGAGAACCAGGTGTAGCGAATTTTTCAGTTGTCCCGTACTCTTCTTGAAGGTATGCGTTAAAAAACTCAGATTTTTTCATCACGCGAAAATCATCTGGCAAGTGGCCTATTATGGCTTCTACAAATGTATCCGTCTGCAATCAAGCACTGAGCATGATTGGGGCAAAATCAATCATTTCTTTTGATGAGAATACAGAGAACGCACGGCGTTGTGCTTCTTTATACGATGCTACACGTAAAGCATTGCTACGCATGCATCCGTGGTCATTTGCTAAGCGCCGTGTACAGCTAGCGCCTATCTCAACTTATCCCTCATTTGGCTATCAAAATGCCTTTCCTTTGCCTAAAGACTTTTTGCGTGTATATGACGCCGCTCAGTTTGAATATGAGATTGAAGGGCGGCATATTCTAGCTAACACCAATGTGATTAATCTTGTCTACATTGCCGATGAACAAAATGAAGACATGTGGGATTCATTGTTTAGTGAATGCATGGCGCTCTATTTGGTTACTAAGCTTGCTAAGCCAATAACAGGTAGTAGTGCCGAAGGTGATAGTGCATGGCAAAAGCTCCAAAACATGCTTAAGCAGGCGCGAGCTATCAATGGTCAGGAACGCCCAGCACAAGACTTTGCAGCTGACTATTCCCCTCAATTGATGGGAGTGCGCTACTAATGAAGCAATATGTCATCAAAAATAATTTCAGTGCGGGCGAGCTTGCGCCAACTTTATACACTCGCACAGACATTCAGCAGTATGGAAATGGAGCAAAAAAATTACTTAATGTAATTCCACTGGTTGAAGGCGGGATCAGAAAAAGACCAGGCACGTTTTTTATTGATACCAGTGCTAATGCAGTACGCTTAATCCCTTTTGTTGTTAATTCAGACAAAGCATTTATGCTTATTTTGAAACCGCAATCTATCCAGATATTTAACCCAAGAACTAAAACAATCATAGCTACAGTAACAACACCTTATACGGCTGAACAAATACCCGAATTGCAGTTTGTGCAGTACCGTTATGAGATGTTTTTTACCCACAATAATGTGCCTGTTCAGCGTTTCCGTTGTTCTACAGATTTTAGTAATTGGGAGTTTAGTGAGTTTATTTATACCAATGCACCTACAGACTCAGAAAGCGCTAGAAGCCCTTTTAGAAAGGGGACTCCATCAGGTATTGAGGTTGGGTCGTTTGTATCCTTTACGCTTGATGGTATCAACGCTTGGGTTTCTACAACGACGTACCTTGTAGGAGACGTAATTAGTTATGGTAGTAAGCCATATCAAGCTATTAAAGAAGGTGCAAATCATCAGCCAGACATATCGCCAGATTACTGGGTAATAGTTCCGATTGAAACGGGTGGATTTGTCGCTAGTGATGTTGGTAGTTTTATCGATGTAAACAGTGGAATTATTAAAATTACAGAGTTTGTTGACTCAAATCGCATTAATGGTGAAGTACTTGTAAAGCTTGAATCAGACGTAATGGCAATTGAGCGTGCTTGGACTATTCTGCCACCAGCATTTAATAGTACAGACGGTTACCCACGTTGCTGCATGTACTTCAAACAACGTTTAGTCCTAGCTAATACCAAAAAAGCGCCTAATAAAATTTGGTTTAGCGCCGTTGGTGGGAATGCAAACTTTCTTGAAACAACTGATGATGGTGATGCGTTTAGTGTTGTGTCTGCTTCTGGTCTTGCCAATAGTATTTTATTTCTGGAAGCCCAACGTGGCGTGGTTTGCTTAACTTCTGGTGGTGAATATTTAGTTAGTAGTGACGGTGCACTAACCCCTACAACAGTAAATATTAATGAAAACTCTGCGATTGGTTCATATCCATTAACTCGACCTTGTCGTGTGGGTAACGAAATTCTATTCATTCAGCGCGGTGGTAGACGTTTACGTGCTCTCTCATATCGATATGAAGTTGATGGGCTTGTAGCCCCTGAAATTAGTGCACTGTCTTCACATATTGGAGAGTCGCATAGCGGAATTAATGAAGTATGTTATCAACAAGAACCTGAGAGCATTGTTTGGTGTGTCTTAGGTGATGGGAAGGTTGCTTCAATTACTTTTAACCGTGATCAAGAGGTTATTGCTTGGTCAAATCAAGACTTTGGCGGTGTTGTAAAAAGCATGTGCTCAGTGCCAACAGGTCTTGGTTCTGATCTCTGTTTTATGTTGATCAATCGCAATGGCACCAACTGTTTAGAACAAGTTTCATTTGACGCTTATTTGGATTCTCAACGCACTGCAACCATTGTGGATAACACTTTAAACAAGTCTTCTTTCTCATATTTACATGATCTAGCTGTAAATCAAATAGATGGTGAATCAATCTTCTATGTTGGTTTTACAGAAACAAATACCGAACTAAATTTCCAAGGCATGTCAGGTCTTTTAATGGATGCAGCTGCAAAAAAAGATTGGGAAAAAGGCATTGAAGCAAATAAAACCAATAGCAGCCGTAAACGCGCACAAACTATGTTTGATGAGTTCAGTGGCGGCAATTCTCCACAATCTCAAGTATTGGCAAACCTTGGCCTTGCATATCGCTCGATGAATGTTGCTTCAATGCTTGGCGGTACTACCATTGCATCGATTGCAGATCAAGCAACAATTGCCAAAACAGCAAGTGTGCATAACGTAGCTTACCGAAAGGCATTTGGCGGCCTGTTGGAGCAGCTTAACCCAGCTAATAAAGCAGATCGAGAACTTGCACATAGCTTAGGTCTGGCTACGGAGGAAATGTTAGGCTCTATTGCACGGTGGTCAGATGATGGTCTTACATCTACTTATGGGAAATCTGAAAAGTTAGCCCGTATTTCAAGTGGTGTTGCATCACAAGTTATGAGAGTTTCATTTCTGAATGCACTTACTGCAGCATCCAAAGTTGGCTTTACTAAGTTGCTTATGGAAAAGTACGGGCGTTTAAGCCGTTCTAAAGCTTGGAATGACCTAGATGTACAAGACCGTGAATTACTTTCAAATACTGGTTTAGATGAGCGTGCTTGGCAAGTTTTCCAGTTGGCTGAACCTGTTGTGGATCGTAAAGGCAATCAACTTATGTCGGCGCGTTCTATCTATGAAATTCCCGATGAAAAGTTAGCAGCGTTTGGTGACCCTAAACAAGTTAAAGATCAAGTAGCCTCACAACTACAAGCTCATTTACTTGATGAGCAGGGCATGGCAGTAATTGAAGCAGGCCTTCGGGAACGCACATGGATGACAGTTGGAGCTAAGGGCACTATCACAGGTGAGGTGTTTAAGGGCTTAACTCAGTTTAAATCTTTCTCAGCCTCATTTCTCATGCGTCAAGGCAGCCGCATGATTGCTCAAGAAGGCTTAAAAGGCAAGGCAGCATATGGCGTACCATTATTTGTGACTATGACGTTGTTAGGTGGATTAGTTGTACAGCTTCGAGAGTTGCTAAACGGCAATGATCCGCAAACGATTTATGATAGTAATGATCCAAAAAAGGCAGGAGGCTTCTTTATGCGTTCATTAGTTGCTGGTGGTGGACTACCTGTGCTTGGTGACATCCTAGTAGCTGGTACTGACACATCTGGGCGTGATGCAAACTCTTTTGTTTCTGGTCCACTTGGTAGTGATTTTTCAGCAGCACTAGGCTTAACAGTTGGGAACTTAACTCAATATAATGAAGGCAAGGATACCAATTTCGGCAATGAAGCTTTTAAGTTTGTGAAGGGTAAAATACCTGCACAAAACTTATGGTATACAAAAGCAGCCATTAACCGCATGGTATTTGACGAAATGCAAGATGCTATTGCACCAGGTTATCGAGAGAAAGCTCTACGTAAAGCAGAACGGCAACAAGACCGTGAACGTTTTTGGGGTGATGATATCAATGATATTAGAGCACCAAATTTTGAAAGGGTTGTGAAATAAAAAAAGGACTGCATTTGCAGTCCTTTTTTTTAATTCTTAATGTCCACCAGCACGACGGTCAGCAGCACGGTCACCACAAGATGAGCCATCTTTGGCAGACTGCCAACTATGATCACATGAACCAGCAAATGCGAAAGTTGTAGGAAGCGCTAAAAGGGTAATGATAATTAGTTTTTTCATGAAGTATCCATTGATTTATTAAGTTCAAAACGAGCAATTAGTATACTAATCAGGTTTATATATTGCTAATCTATTTTTACCCAACAAATCAAAACCTGATCCCCTTTATAAGTCATTTATATAGGGGGATTTTTTATGTCTAAAGAAAAGAAAGTAGGTCATTTAAAACCTGAAACAAAAGAGAAACTGGAACTTTGTCTAGAGATGGCCGCCTCAAGTTCAGTTGATTTAATCACTGAGGCTTACGGTCGGGATATTTTTGATAAGCAAGGCCGTGGTGATCTTGTATGGCTTTATAAAGGAGCTAAAGAAGCCCTCACATGCATGGAAAAGCTTAAGCGCATTCTTAACGATGATGAGCTTGCCGTAGGCGATCCTAATGATAGAAAGATCACGCCAGAAATGCAGGCGGCTGAATTATTGAAATCCGTAGCTGAAAAGCTAGAGGCACGCAAACAGCGTCCGAGTTAATTCATGATTAAGGTCGGCTTTGCTGCTTTCTATCTAGTTTATGCTGAAACATTAAACTGGGTTGTGCCTGATTTTCATTTAGACGTCTGTGACTTTCTAGAGGATTACGGCTCGCTCGGTTTATTGATGATGCCGCGTGGGCATGGGAAATCGACCATTCTTGATATTTATAATGCTTGGCGTCTATACAACAACCCAAACCATTTGATTTTACATCAAGGTGCTACTGATCCTGATGCGTATAAAGTTAGTCGGGGTACTGAGCAAGTCTTAGAACGGCACCCACTATGCCAACTTTTCAATATTAAAAAAGAACGTGGTGAAACACAAAAGTGGTGGGTAACTGGTTCAAATGATGTGCGTCATGGTTCTATTCATGCTCGCGGCATTATGTCTAACGTTACAGGTTCACGTGCAAACGAAATCCAAAATGATGATGTAGAAGTACCGGGAAACATTGGCACACCTGAAGCACGTGAAAAGCTTAGATACCGACTAGGCGAACAAACTTTTATTTTAATACCTGGTGGGCAAGAGCTTTATGTAGGTACGCCCCATACCCATGATTCACTCTATTCTGAAATCATGCTCAACCCAGATGCGAAGTGTCTTATTTTTCGCATGTTTGAAAAAGAGAAAAGATTTGAGCAAATTATTCAGGCAGTTGTTGATTTTAAACCTGTCTATATTTTTAGCGGCATTGGCCGTAAATCAAAACTTTTAATTGAGGGCCAAGACTACCAAGTTACTAAACAAGGTTCTGGTTACTTCATTACATTTGATGAATCACATTCTCTAATTGATATCTACAGCGAAGCATTATGGCCTGAGCGATTCACGCCGAAGGAAATGCAGAAGCGTCGTCGTAAGTGTCGAACGCTCAACGAATGGGATTCTCAGTATCAATTACATGCTAAGCCTGTGGGGGATGTGAGATTAAACCCAGACAAAATGATACCTTATAACTGTGAACCAGTTCTTACGCGTGCTAATGGCGTATGGCGAATGACCTTAGGCCAACGTCAAATCGTTGGTATTACTTGTTCATGGGACCCAAGTTCAGGCAAAACTAAGTCTGACGTTTCAGCAGTTGAGTTAGTCTTACATGATGATCTCGGTAATAAATATTGGCACCGATCAATTGAACTAACTGGCGAAGTTGTTAAAACAGATGAGCAGGGGAATATTATTGGCGGTCAAGTTTGGCAGCTATGTGACCTTATCGAAGAATTCAATATTCCAAAAATAACGATTGAGACTAATGGAATTGGAAACTTTGCGCCTGCGTCATTAAAAGGTGCCTTAAAGAAACGCCGTATCCGTTGTGGTATCACAGAACAGCACTCTACACAGTCTAAAAATAAACGCATTCTTGAGGGCTTAGAAGGGCCCTTAGTGTCTGGTATGTTGTGGGTTCATGTATCTGTAATTGACACAGAGGATGGTGAGAACACCTCTAAACAATATAAACAAATGCAACAATTCAACCCCGCGCTTTCAGATCAAGAAGATGACCATCTTGATTCACTCGCCCGTGCTATTACTGATTCGCCTGAACGAGTCGGAAAAATACACAGAACAACTGAATCAAATGAACGGCCTAATTGGAGAACAAACGGTGGAATTGTAGAAGCCACCTTAGATTTTAACGATTAGGGGTAGGCGCTATGGCAGTACCAGAACAAACGCCATATAAAGAATTTACGGCAAATGGAATAACTACAGTTTTCCCATTGGAGTTTGACGTTCTTGAGCAGGATCATTTAATTGTTCTTGTAAATGATACAGAGCCTGTTCTGGGGTCGTGGCATCTTGATTCAGTATATGATTCTGTAGTTTTCAATAAGGCACCTGAAGCAGGTTCCAAAATCAAAATTCGTCGAGACACGCCTATGTCTCGTTCTTCAGACTATAAAACTTATAATAACTCGCTTCGGCCAGAACCAGTCAATTTTGATTTTGATAATATCTGGCGAAAACTTCAAGAAATGGGCGTCCTTAACTGGATGGTCGAGAATAATGTTAAAGACTTGAACGAATATGTTGATAGCTTAAATGATGAGACTAAAGCTATTTTTCTTAAAATGATTCATGATCAGGGTACATCTTTAGAGCAGTTAGATGCTTACGTTGATAGTCTTTATAAAAAACTTGCCAATACAGCTGTTGAAAAGGGTTGGCTCGCTGAATTTATTGCTGATGGTGATGAGAATCAAAAACAAATCAATGATAAAAACATTCAAGAAGTTAGTAATGTTGACATGCTTAGGGCTTTAGCCGTTCGAAAGGACGGGCAACTTGTTCGCACAAACTGTCATACAAAAGAAGGTTTTGGCGGTGGTATCTATCGTTTTGAATTACTTTCAAGCAAAGTTGATAATAATGGTACATACATTGCATCAACTGCTGCAGCTGGTACATGGGTATTACAAGACAATTTGAAGTTTGAGCATTTCGGTGTAACTGATGATGATATTGATCAGTCAACAAGAGCGCAAAAATGCATAGATTATGCATTGGAAAATGCAATCACATGCTATGGTTTTGAGAAAGCCTTCAAATGTCGCATTGATAATACGCTAGTATTTAGTGCAGTCCCAAATCCTACTGACTGGGGGATGCCAACAGATCGCACAGAAGTGACGATGAATGGTACTAGTTTTGTGTCTTCAGTAAATAATTTAACATATATCCGCATTTTACGTGATCGTGTTGAATTTAAAGATACTTTGGCTGTTGATGGGAAAGGCTCAACTGGTCAGATTGGTATAGCATTAGGTTATGAAAAAACAGATGACCCGATGGACACATCTTTGCGTCGATCAGCATGTTTCATGGTTTTAAATGGGTATTTCCCTGCAAATATTGACATTGGTATTAAATCGAATATCCCGCGTTCAATTAACGGCTCTGCTTACGGTATGTATAACCACAAAGTATTCAATTTTGATGCTCGTCATGTGAATATTGGGTGGTACGCAGATAAAGGATTTGCTGATGATCCGGTTACAAACAAATTAACTCGTACACGTGTATTTGGATTTGGTCATATTGATGGCTCATGCTCCTTCTATATGTTGGCATGTGAATCTTTTAAATGCTATGGATACAGTGGCGAACACTTAAAACGTGATGATGCTCGTTTACCAGATGGCAAAGCAGTTGGCTGGTATTCTCCAGAAAAATCAAATCCAATTGACACTTATCAAAACTCTTATAACTATATCAGCGGTTTCATTGAACAATCATATCGAGAATATGTTAACCAAAGTCCTTTTTTCACGTGGGATGTTCAGAGTTGGTTTACGGAAACTTCAATTGATGGAGCTAAGCAAGGCGTTGCCGAACTTTCGCTTTCAAAAATGGGAATTGGCTCAAATGGTACATTCATTGAAAATAAATCTGTTAAAGATTTTCACTTTAAAAATGGCGGGTTTAGAACCGCAGTTGTGACAATTACATCAAATTCAGCAGCAAACGCATCATTACCCGATTTTTACAAAAATAAGGACTTCTACGGGAATGTGCAATGGTTGCCGATGGCAAACGATTTTGAAGATACTGGTTTACTTATATTAACTGATTTTTTCTATTCAGATGGTGGATTTAGACAGTTTGTTTCACAGTACAGGAATGGCGCATGGTCACCTTGGGGTGATTTATCTTACAAGTATGGTATCGGTAATAACGATATCTCTATCATAAATAAATCTTTAGATACTTTTAAGTTTGTCAGTGGTGGTGTTCGTTTTGCTCAAGTGACAATTACTGGAGAAGATGAAGTTTCTGGTCGTTCATGTCCGAACGGCAGTTATTTTTACGGAGCTATTCAATGGATACAGACAAATGAAATCGAAGGTAAGCAGATCGCTTATAGTACAGCACCCGGTTCGAATAGTAGTCGATCATATGTGAATGGCGCATGGACGAACTGGGTTGATCTTTAATACCCAACAAACCATTACGAGCCCTAGCTTTTAATAAGTTAGGGCTTTTTTATTGCCAATAATTTTAGAGGTTCACATGCAAGAAAATGCAATACCATGGGTTTTAAAAATATTTCCAGCAGTTATAGGGGCAATTCTTGCACTTGTTTTAAGTGGAGATATTGATAAAGAAGGGAAAATCAAAGTTTCAATGGGGGTTGTTACTAAATTCGCGTGTAGCGTGACAGTAAGCCTATATGGGGGTTCAGCATTCATAGAGCATTTTGAATATCTTGATCACTCAACAATGTTTCAAGGTTTCATTATGTTGATATTTGCGGTATTTGGCTTACTAGTAATTGGCATCATTTATCAGTCAATTGCATTACTCAAAGGAAAAAGCATGTCTGAAGTAATTGCAGAAGTAAAAGCAGCATTTGTTTCTATTATTGGTGGCAAAGGTGGTAACTAATGAACATTGATCAATATCTTGATGAGTTAATTAAGCGCGAAGGTGGTTATGTAAATAACCCTGCTGATCGTGGTGGTGCTACAAAATATGGGATCACTGAAGCTGTAGCACGTGCCAATGGTTACAAAGGCAGTATGAAAGATTTACCGCTTGAAACTGCAAAAGCCATTTATAAAAAACAGTATTGGACAGCTCCGCGTTTTGATCAAGTGAATGCTTTTAGTCCAGCAGTCGCTGAAGAACTTTTAGATACTGGTGTGAACTGTGGCACTGGATTTGCAAAGCCACTTTTACAACGAGCATTGAACTTATTAAACAATCAAGGTAAAGCCGGTTGGCCTGATTTAACAGTTGATGGGGTATATGGTCCAGCAACTTTAAATGGACTGAAAACCTATTTGGCGAAGCGTGGTAAAGAAGGTGAAAAAGTATTGGTTCGAGTTCTTAATATTATGCAAGGGCAACGCTATATTGAAATCTGTGAACGCAATCCCACGCAAGAGCAATTTTTTTACGGCTGGATCAATAACCGGATCGCATAAAGTTGTTAAGTGCAAACGTACCAAAGTTGCATCGATCATCACAATGCTGTGCCTCCTTTTCTCAGGTTGCACAGCTCACACAATTAAGAGTAATGTGAATGTCTCGATTTGTGTGAGAGCTTTGTGATGCAAGTCATGATCATGGTTTATGAAGCAGGGAGGGTTGAGCACACGTGCAACCTTCTTGCTGATCTAGATAAGAATAATGAAGTCACAAAACTTTATGACTTCAATGGGAATGAGTTAAAAATTAATTTCTTAAATAATGAAGTTTACTTCAATAAGACTTGGTGGCAGTTCACTAAGAAGCAATCTCCTACCTAGTCGGTAAAGTCTTGGCATAATCTGCTTTTATTTTATCGCAATAATCTGCCCAAGCCTGCATCATCTCTCTTCTTTTCTCTAAATGCTTAGTTCTGTTATATGCTCGACCATGCATATCTTTAACTTTGTGTGCTAATTGCTGCTCAATGATCTCAATAGGATAGTTGAGTACTTCCTCTAAAATGGTTCTGGCAGATGCCCGGAACCCATGCCCACAGACTTGCTCAGATGTATAGCCTAGTCTACGTAATGCTTGGTTAATTGTATTCTCTGACATTGGCTTATGTTTGCTAGTCATTGATGGAAAGACGTACTCACTTACACCATCGGGATCATAAGTCAGTTCTTTTATTTTCAGCAACAGCTCTTTAACTTGTCTTGGAATAGGTACAAGGTGTTGAACGCCAGTTTTATTTTTTGTTTTTGGTGGCGTATATCTCCAAAGATCAATTTCTAAGTCAATATCTGGCCACTTTGCATAACGTAACTCACCGGGGCGAACAAATACATAAGGAGCAATTTTTAAAGCAATTTGGGTTATGAACGTGCCTTCATAAAAATCGATGTCATAAAGTAGTTGAGCAAATTCATTCGATTCAGTTAGAGCTGATAAATGTTTTACCTTAGGTGTTTTTAAAACGCCTCTTAAATCTTGGGTTACGTCTCTCTCGCATCTACCAGTGGCAACACCATATCTCATGATTTGACCACATTTAACTTTAACCTTTTTCGCTGTTTCTAATTTTCCTTGTTTCTCATAAATGCGGCAGATACTTAAAACTTCTACTGGCGTAACTTTATCAATAGGTTTTTTCCCAATATTCGCGTTTATGACTTGAAGTAATCTTTTATGACCACGGATAGTTGATTCTGCAAAATCTTGTTTGCTTTCCCATTCTGCAGCGACAGCTCCAAAAGTATTTTTTTCGGAGTTTGCGTGTTCTTGTTCAACCCTTTTACGCTCAACATGCGGGTCTATATTTTGCGCTAGTAATGTTCTAGCCTCATCTCGTTTAGATCGAGCATCTGCAAGACTTACCTCTGGATATGATCCGAAACCAATGGTGTTTCTTTTTTTTGTATACGGGCGTGAATAATCAAAACGCCAAAACTTATTTTGGTTTTTATCAATAAGCAAATAGAGACCCGAACCGTCAGATAGTTTCAGGGATTTACCATTTTCTGATTTTGCTTTCTTTATCTTTGTATCAGTAAGTGGGACAACGGTTTTAGGCATTTTTGCGGTACCAGTTTTGCGGTATTTTATGAGGTACTGTAATAAGTACCGTAAAAAAACAAGAATTATCTCGGTCTATGTCGGACTATTAAAGACTATAAAAATTTAATAATCAATTGTAGACAAAGGGTTCCCGTACTATTTCGGACTACTGTGTAATTTAATTTGGTGCGCCCTGCGGGACTCGAACCCACGTCGGTCGCTTAGGAGGCAACTGCTCTATCCAGTTAAGCTAAGGGCGCATAATTTTATGATTATAAACAAAAAAGCTATTGCTAAGGCAATGGCTTTTGTCATGTTTTAGGTATTAAAAATTTTGTCATAGTGGTTAATAAAAAGTTAAACTACTCAAAGGTTTTAGAACTGTTTATGTCTTATATAAAAAAATAGAGTTTATAAAGCAAAAAAATCACAAAAAATTCATGTTTGCCTTTCTATGATCTGAAGCAAAACACGAAAACATTCAAGGCAAGCAATCGGGTAAGTGAAGCTATTTCAGAAAGGTTGTTTGTTAAAGAATCAGATTTGGTTACAGCATAATTTAAAAGGGCATAACATGAAAAAAATTGATGAACAGGACCTATCTAGAATTATTGAAATGGCATGGGAAGATCGAACCCCATTTGAAGCAATTGAGCGAGAGTATGGCTTAGGTGAAAGTGAAGTTATTCGTTTAATGAGATACAACTTAAAATCGAGCAGTTTTAAACTCTGGCGCAAGCGTATGGCAGGGCGTAAAACCAAGCATCAGCAATTACGTTCACCAGAAGTTGAAAGAGCTTACTGTTCTCGTCAGTATAAATATGCTTAAGACCATCACATATAATCAATTGAAAGACAACTGATTCAACAATGAAGAGTAGTGTTGAATCAGTTAAAACAATCGCGTGAAATATTTACTTATTTGAGCGGGCTTGTCGTTTACATCTTTCAGAGCAATATTTTACTTCTTCCCAGCAACGCTCCCATTTCTTTCGCCAGTCAAAAGGGCGTTGACAATAGACACATATTTTCTGGGGTAGATGCTGTTTTTTCATGATCTTAAAGCTCATCAAGTTGATGAATAAGTAACTTTGCATGCTGCATGACAGAAGCTTTATCTTTCATACGATCAAGGTTTTTATAGACCATCGCCATTCTGGGATTTTGACGAAATATGGCCTCATGCTGGCTCATAAAATACCAATACAAGCTGTTAAATGGGCAACTGTCTGGTTCAGTTTTGGTTTTGACGTTATATGTACAGTGCTGACAGTAATTTGACATTTTATGTATGTAATTACCTGATGCAGCATAGGGTTTACTTGCCATGATGCCACCATCTGCATACATGGCCATGCCTAATGTATTCGGTAATTCGACCCATTCATAAGCATCTACATAGACTGCTAAATACCATTCGCAAATTTCTGATGGATTTACACCTGCTAAAAGCGCAAAGTTGCCTGTAATCATTAAACGCTGAATATGGTGGGCATAGCCATGTTGAAAGGTATTTCTGAAACACTCGGCCATACATGCCATTTTTGTATCACCCGTCCAGTAAAATTGTGGCAGCGGCGTGCTGGCATGAAGGGTATTTTGATCGCTATAGTCAGGCATAGACAACCAATAGATTCCACGCACATATTCCCGCCATCCTAAAATCTGACGAATAAATCCTTCTACTGCATTTAAGGGAGCCTGTCCGTTGTAATAAGCTGTTTGGGCAGCGTCACATACCTCTTTTGGTAATAACAATCCACAATTTAAATAAGGCGAGAGCAGGCTATGAAACATAAAGTCTGAACCATAAACCATAGCATCTTGATAATCGCCAAAGTGGGGCAAGCTGTTAGAAATAAAATGGTCTAAAGCAAGTAAGGCATTTTGACGGGTTGTTGCCCATTGAAAGGAATCGATATTGCCGATATGTTGAGAAAATTCTTTCTTGACCAGTTGAATAACATCTATATCAATTTGATCATGCTCAAAGGTTAATTTTGGTGGCAAAGGTGGATTGCCTGACCACGCTTTTCGATTGGCTTGATCAAAGTTCCATTGCCCGCCTACGGGTTGTTGGTCATGCATTAAATAGTGAGTTTGCTTGCGCATTTCTCGGTAAAAGTATTCCATCCTTAGCGTTTTATATTTGTTTGCCCATTGCTTGAATTGTTCTACGGTACAAAAGAAACGATCATCTTTTAAACAAATAACAGGTAGTTTTAGTGAGTTAGACCATGAAGTATCGATTTCATGCTGTAAGCGATACTCACCACATTGGGTAACGATGAGAGTATTTGCCGAGAAGTGTTGTTGCTGCAAAGCAATAAAGTCGACTAACTTTTTTATATGACTTTCGCGCTTAAATGTGTGATAACGGATTTTCCAGCCCTGTGCTTTTAATTCTTTTGCAAAGTGTCGCATTGCACTAAAAATCAGCGCTATTTTTTGTGGATGATGAGCAACATAAGATGTTTCCTCAAGTACTTCAGCCATCAAAATAATGTCTTCATTCCGGTTTAAATACTTGAGCGTTGCGAGTTGGTGATTTAATTGATCACCCAGAATTAAACCAAATCGCATATTTTTGCTTCATGAGATGGAACTAAAACTAGTCTAAATTTTCAGAGATCAATTTTATGTGAAGCAGTGCTTCTAAGTTCATCACTGGTCAGTTAGCTATAAAGTCATAGATATAACTTAAAAGCATAGCATGCGTGAATAAAATGTGATTTTAATCAAAAAGATACAAATTAAATAAATTGAAGATGTTTGCCAGTATGCGTAAGATTTTTGAAAAATATGTTTTAAGTCTGATCCTTTTGAAGAAGCTATAGAGGCCGTCGAAAGGTTCTTCACTCGAGTATATAAATGGATACCAACAACCTTCCTATTGCTTATATTTTTCAGCAACAACAACTTTTGGTTGATGCGAATTTTAATTTGCCTTGCCTTAAACAGCAGGAACATGATTTACATATACAAGCAGACCCTCAAGTAATAGCAAGAGATTTCCAAGAAGGTGAACCTATACCAAATGGATATCAGTTCATACCTATTCGCCAACTCTTACAATATTGGACTAAACCGCAGTTTGAACAGGCGAGTCGTGCTTTTCAGTTACTAGAGTGGCGTCGTAATCATCAGTTTTGTAGCCGTTGTGGGCATAAAACCCAGCAGCATAAGACTGAATATTCTATGACTTGTCCAGCATGTAGTTTTAGTCAATATCCTAGAGTTAACCCTTGTGTGATTACTATTATTACACGTGGAGAGAACGAGATTTTGCTGGCTAAAAATGCCAGAAATACAACCCAGATGTACAGTTTAATCGCTGGCTTTGTCGAGGTAGGAGAAACACTAGAAGATGCCGTTCGACGTGAAACATTAGAAGAAGTTGGATTGCACATTAAGAATATTCAGTATTTGGCGAGTCAACCATGGCCATTTCCGAGTAACTTAATGTTGGCTTTTAAAGCTGAATATGAAGCGGGCGAAATTGAAATTCAGGAGAAAGAACTGAGTGATGCTCAGTTTTTCAAACTTGATCAATTACCTGAAATTCCATTTAAAGGCAGTATTGCGTATGCAATGATTATGCATGTTATTCATGGCACACCTGTGGCTGATGATACGAAACAGTGGCTCTAAAAGACATTCAAATATGGTTTTAATCTTAGAGCCTTAAATAAAAAAGCCATTGTCGAGACAATGGCTTTTTTCATGTTTTAAGTACAAATATTCAGATTATTGTTCTTTAGCATTGAGTACTTTAAACAAAATAAACATAAGAACAATCCAGATCGGAATCATCATTACAGACTCTTTAAAGCCTTGACTCCACATAATGTAGAGTACAACAGCAATGAAACCTAAAACCAAATAGTTACTAAATGGTGCCCAAAGTGCAGGGAAGTGAGTTTTTTGACCGAGTTTTTTCATTGCTGATTTAAACTTAAGGTGAGTCATACTGATCATCGCCCAGTTCAATACCAATGCGCCAACTACAATGTACATTAAGTGGCTTAAAGCATCTTCAGGTACAAAGTAATTTAAAAGAACACAGCCAAAAATAAGTAATGCAGACAACAAAACTGCTGGTACAGGTACACCTTGTTTGTTTACTTTCTTGAAAATTTTTGGCGCATTACCTTGTTGAGCTAAACCGTAAAGCATACGGCTATTGGCAAACATCCCGCTGTTATAAACAGAGAGGGCAGCGGTTAAAATAATAAAGTTAAGTAAGTGTGCAGCCCAACCAATACCCATTTGACTAAAGATCATAACAAATGGACTTTTATCGAGACCGCCAAGATCTAATTGGTTCCAAGGCACTAATGAAAGTAAAATTGCCAATGAACCGATATAGAAAATCAAGATACGGAAAACAACTTGGTTAATTGCTTTTGGAATGGTTTTTTTCGGATCTTTTGCTTCTGCCGCAGCCATACCAATCAGTTCAATACCACCAAAGGCGAACATCAAGAAAGCCAACATGTAGAACAGGCCACTAAAGCCATTTGGAAAGAATCCACCATGTGTCCAAAGGTTGCTAAATGAAATGCTTGAACCTACATCTGCTGTAAATAGCAAGTAAAGTCCAAAAATAATCATTGAGATAACTGCAACAACTTTAATAATAGCGAGCCAGAATTCGGACTCACCATAAAATTTGACGTTTGTTAGGTTAATTGCCGTAATCACGACAAAGAAAAATAAGACAGACGTCCACGCTGGAATATGAGGCCACCAATAATTAATATATTTGGCTACCGCAGTAAGTTCGCTCATCGCGACCAGAACGTAGAGTATCCAATAATTCCATCCAGCTAAAAATCCGGGAAATTTCCCCCAATATTTATAAGCAAAATGGCTGAACGATCCTGCAACAGGTTCTTCAACAATCATTTCTCCCAAATGACGCATAATCAAAAATGCGATTAAGCCGCCAATGGCATATCCTAAAATAATGGATGGTCCCGCAGATTGAATCACTTGCGCCGAGCCTAAAAATAATCCGGTACCAATTGCTCCACCCATAGCAATTAATTGGATATGTCGATTTTTTAGTCCTCGTTGCAGTGTAGAAGATTCGTTGGTCAAAGGTCTTCACTCACTATGAATAAGTAAATTATTCTAATAGATGGATTTATTTTAGCCTAGACTACAAATTAACAAGCGGTGACTGAAAAGTAACACTAAAAAATATTTAAAATCATTAACTTGCTTTTAATAATGCAAAAATGATTGAAAAACATTCTAAAAATATATTTTTTGATAGACTCTTTTTTTCATGATTTTGCTTAATTCGGTCATTGCGAGCATGAATCTAAATTCTCAGAATAAGTCTGCGTCAATACGATTGATGTATAAAAGCATAACGCTATCTCTAGATCACAAAACGATTTAAGATGAAGCGAATGACTAAACAAGTCTGTTTGTTTCGAGATATAAAAACACAATAGTAAGGATAACAGTTGATATGAGCTCAGTACCGCAAATTAAAATTCCAGCAACCTATATGCGTGGTGGAACCAGTAAAGGTGTATTTTTTAAACTTGATGATTTGCCGGAAAGAGCTCAGGTGGCAGGTCAAGCAAGAGATCAACTCTTACTACGTGTCATTGGTAGCCCAGATCCTTATGGAAAGCAAATTGATGGAATGGGTGGAGCGACTTCAAGTACCAGTAAAACTGTTATTTTGGCTAAAAGTACCCAGCCAGATCATGATGTCGACTATTTGTTTGGACAGGTTTCAATAGATCAGCCTTTTGTGGACTGGAGCGGTAACTGCGGTAATTTAACTGCTGCGGTTGGCTCATTTGCGATTTCAAATGGTTTGGTTGATGCAGATCGTATTCCCGAAAATGGCCTCTGTACTGTTCGAATTTGGCAAAAAAATATTCAAAAAACCATTATTGCGCATGTACCTATCACCAATGGTCAAGTTCAAGAAACTGGTGACTTCGAACTGGATGGAGTGACTTTCCCTGCTGCTGAAGTTCAAATTGAGTTTTTAGACCCAGCCGATGATGGTGAAGAGGGCGGTGATATGTTCCCGACAGGAAATGTGGTCGACAAACTAGATGTACCTGAGATTGGCAGTTTTCAAGCAACATTTATTAATGCAGGTATTCCAACCATTTTCTTAAATGCAGAAGATCTGGGTTATCAAGGTACAGAGTTGCAAGATCATATTAATAGTGATGCAGCAGCATTGGCACGTTTTGAAAAAATCCGTGCATATGGTGCTGTGCAAATGGGGTTAATTAAAGATATTTCAGAAGCAGCTGCGCGTCAGCACACACCAAAAATTGCTTTTGTTTCTAAACCGAAAAACTACACGGCATCTAGTGGTAAGTCCGTTTCAGAAAACGATGTTGACTTACTGGTTCGTGCTTTGTCGATGGGTAAACTTCACCATGCCATGATGGGCACAGCAGCAGTAGCAATTGGTACGGCTGCTGCCATTCCGGGTACATTGGTAAATTTAGCAGCTGGTGGTGGCGAGCGTGAAGCAGTGCGTTTTGGACATCCTTCTGGAACATTACGTGTTGGTGCTCAAGCTGAACTTGCAAATGGCCAATGGGTGGTAAAAAAAGCCATTATGAGCCGTAGTGCACGTGTCTTAATGGAAGGCTGGGTTCGAGTTCCGGGCGACAGTTTCTAAAAGTTATTTAAATGAAAGAGCCTCTCTACTATAGAGAGGCTCTTTTGCATGTGGCATCCATAACACATCACGCACTTTTTACAGCGAATCGTGTATGATGTAGTACACGAATGTTTCATAACATTTAATAAAATTTCTCTACTGATTTTA
Source organism: Acinetobacter genomosp. 33YU (assembly GCF_001990725.1). Taxonomy (NCBI): domain Bacteria; kingdom Pseudomonadati; phylum Pseudomonadota; class Gammaproteobacteria; order Moraxellales; family Moraxellaceae; genus Acinetobacter; species Acinetobacter genomosp. 33YU. The sequence continues at coordinate 214,155 of NZ_LFZQ01000001.1, forward strand.
CGAGGCGACTGTGTCATCACTCTCTCAAGTTAATGCGGATGTTTTAAAACAAGCTCAACAACGTATTCAACAAGATTTATTGACAACACTCGCTGCATTTTCAATTCCTGAACCTTTAAAAAGCGCAGTACACCATGCAGTTATGCTTGGTGGAAAACGTGTTCGTCCAGCTTTATGCTACGCCACAGCTTCTTTACAAGATAATCCAAATTTTGCTGCGGCTCGCCGTGCTGCAGTTGCAGTTGAACTTATTCATTGTTACTCGCTAGCGCATGATGACTTGCCTTGTATGGACAATGACTTGCTTCGTCGTGGTCAGCCAACGTGTCATGTAGCATTTGGTGAAGATACCGCTTTACTTGCAGGCGATATTTTACAATCAATGGCTTTTGAGGTTTTAGGTAGCCGTTTGTTTGATGAACAAGGGCAGGGAACTGATGCTGCAATTGTCTTAAAGCAAATTCAAATTTTAGCAACAGCCAGCTCTAAAATGGTTTGTGGACAGGTGTTAGACCTACAAGCTGAAGCTAAGCAAATTTCTCAAGATGAACTAGAAAATATCCATCGTAATAAAACGGGTGCGCTTATTCAGGCTGCCATTATGATGGGGGCAGTGACAATTTTCTCTGGAACAGATCAGGCAATTCCGAAATTGCGCCAATATGGACAAGCAATTGGACTGGCTTTTCAGGTGCAAGATGATATCTTGGACATTACCTCAAGCACTGAAACTTTAGGTAAAACTGCGGGTAAGGATGAACAAGTACAAAAGTCGACTTATCCTGCTTTAATGGGCCTTGAGCAAGCACAGGTTTATGCAAAAGAGTTGCATGACCAAGCTTTTGAGGCTTTAGCGCATTTTGGTGAAAATGCAAAAGAGTTAGTTGAGATTTCACAATTCCTTTTAGCCCGTACCAACTAATATAAAATCAAATTAATAATCCTGCTTGTATTCATATTGAATGAATAAAGGAGATAAGAGTGAATGGTGATCAGCTCCATCAAGTTGCAATAGAGATTGCGCGTAATCTTCCTTTTAGTGAGCAAAGCCAACCCTTTGGTCCAGAATGCGACGTCTTTAAAATTTTAGAAAAGGTGTTTTTATTAGTAGGGGAAGGAACGGGCACAAAAATGATTACTGTTAAATGTGATCCATATAAAAGTCAGGAATATCAGGAGCTTTATCCTTTTATTATTCCGGGGTATCACATGAATAAAAAACACTGGATCTCTATTAATCCGCATAAAAACTTAACACGTGATTTACTTCAAGATTTGATTCGCGATTCTTATGACTTGGTTGTAAAAAAGCTCCCTTTGAAAGATCAGAAAAGATTAAACAACCAATAATACTCAATATAAAAACGGCGACTTGATGGTCGCCGTTTGTATTTCAATGACTTATTTGAAGCAATTAAATTAATTATGCTTTCCCATAATGCCACGAATTGTATTTAAAACATCGGCAGGTAACACAACAGTTTTGGCATTGCTTGATTTCGCCATCTCTTGCATTGCTTTAACATATTGTTCACCTAACAGGTAAGCAACAGGTGTTTCTTTATCACCCACTGCGCTTGTTACCATTTCAATCGCTTTTTGAGATGCTTCTGCTAAGACAACTTGTGCTTCTGCATCACGGCGGGATGCTTCTAAGCGACCATCAGCTTCTAAAATAGCAGCTTGTTTCTCACCGTCAGCTCTAGTCACTGTAGCACGACGTTGACGTTCAGCAGCAGCTTGAGCTTCCATGGCAGCTTGCATGGTTGAAGATGGCTGAATGTCTTGAATTTCTACAGTTTTTAAAGTGATACCCCAATCCGAAATATCATCAGAAATCGCAGCTTTGAGCTTAGCTTTAATATGATCTCGTGAAGACAGTGCATCATCTAGATCCATTTCACCAACAATAGAACGTAGTGAAGTCTGTACAAGGTTTTGAATGGCCCATGTATAGTTTTCAATACCGTAGACTGCTTTTTCAGGAGTAGTCAAATTGATATACGCTACTGCATTCATAAGTAATACAGCATTATCACGGGTAATCACTTCTTGAGATGGAATATCAAGCACAATATCTTTAGTGGTGACTTTATATGCCACTTCGTCAATATAAGGAATAACGAAGTTAAGCCCCGGATTAAGCGTAGAATGATATTTGCCTAAACGCTGAACAATCCATTTATAACCTTGAGGAACAATACGTACCCCTTTAAAAATGGTAACTGCAACAAAAGCCAAAAAGGCTAAAACAATAATGGTACCAACTGGCATGAAAATAACCTCTCTTTATCTTTAATGTTTATGAAGTACTGTGGGGCTGAACAATTAAGTCATTACCCGAAATATCAATGACTCGAACTCGATCACCGACTTTCACAGGGGTAGTGCTTCGACAGTTCCATTCATCGGCTCCTAAAATAGGCATAGGGAAACGAACAATAATTTGGTCATGGGCGAGTTCGGTTTGAATCACCATACCAATTTGCCCAATGGTGGCTTCACGAGGTAAACCCGCTTTAGTTTTATCAATCGACAATGGTTTAATAAATTTGAACCAAAGAATAGTGCACAGCACCGATAAAATAATCCACAATACAATTTGTGTTGTGAGGCTAATATCTGGAAATAGCCAATAGAGAAAGCAAACCATAATGGCTGCAATACCAAACCAGAGAGCGGCAAAAGCAGGGATAATCAGCTCAGAAAGAATAAGTAAGATACCCAATACAAACCAGTGCCAAGGTTCTACAACAAACTCCATAGATCTGCTCTTTTATATATCTTTATGATGGGTAAAAGTGATCTCATATCACTTTTACCACTGTAGCAGATGATGGTAGGTGTGGATAGAAAAAAACCACCTCAATTAAAATTTAGGACGTGGTGCTGGCTTAAATGCGGCAGGAGATTTTTTGAAATTCGCAATTGCAGTTTCAATTTGACGAATTTGACCTTGAGCAGCTTTCTCACCCTCTAAAATAGCCTCATTGCTTGATTTTAAATCGAGTGTACCTAGGTGTCCGACTTTAGGTTGGATGACTACGTTTGCTAGCTTTAACTCTTCATTAATACTTTGTTGACCCATAATATTAATGGTTTGATCAAGTAATCCCCACATATTTGCTGGGCGATTTCCTGCTGGACGTGCTGAAATATCAACCGCAATCACAATATCTGCACCCATATCACGTGCTGTTTTTACAGGAATTGGGCTAACTAATCCGCCATCTACATATTTTTGATTACCAATAGTTGCAGGTACAAATACGTTTGGAATACTACAAGATGCGCGTACGGCTTGACCTGCATTACCTTTAATGAAATCAGCTTTTTGACCATTATCAAGGCGAGTTGCTACCGCGGCAAAACGAATTGGGAACTTCTCAATCGGCTTGTTCCCCACGTTACGGTTCACATAGTCTTGTAGCTTTTGCCCAAGAATAATACCTTGGCGATTAAGCGTTAAATCACGAATATCAGATTCTTGCAGTTTAAGTGCAAGATTTTGGAGCTGATAAGGTGTTTGTCCGCTGGCATAGATACTTCCTACAAAACTGCCGGCACTTGTACCCGTAACAATTTTAGGCTTAATACCATGTGATTCTAAAACCTTGATAACACCAATATGTGAAAATCCTTTTGCTCCACCGCCACCTAAGGCAAGTGCGATTACTGGTTCGCGTGCTTTAACTGAAGTGGTCGGTGTTGGTGTTTTGCTGAACTTATCACAGCCGAATAGGGCTAAAGAGATAAATCCGATACTGGCAAATTGAGCAATTTTCATCTTTAAAAAACAATCTATGGCAAGATAAATTAAGATGGCTCATCAGACCAGATTCGTTCAATTTTTGCTAGGTTTTTTTCACAAGATTTTGTAAAGGCTCCGCAAGCCAATTACGATTTTTCGGTGACATTTTTCCTTTATAACGCTCAAAAATCTTTTGTAGATCTTCATCATAGTTACCACTAGGATTTAAGTGTCCTAGGCAGTGAATAGTTTTACGATCATAATCAAAAGAAAACATCACAATCGGAATATTGGCTTTTGCAGCAATATGATAAAAACCACTCTTCATTTTTTTTGCTTTCTTACGTGTGCCTTCAGGTGCCATGCCAATCCAAATTTTGTCATAGTCTTGAATCGTGGCAACAACTTGTTCCGTCAGTCCATTGGCTGAGTCACGTTTTACAGGAATAACACCTGCCCAATCTAGAGCGCGTTTAAACGGTGGCTTAAATAGACTGTCTTTGCCTAGTACCGTAATTTGAATACCCAATCCAAAAATGGCAAGAAAACCATACCAGCCATCAATATTAGATGTATGGGGAGAAATGATAGCTACTGCTTTAGGAAAGTTGGGTACTTCACCTTCTATAGTCCAACCTTGAGCCAAAAAAAGTTTCTTAAATAATGCTCGACTTAAAGCATTACCACGTTGAGGTACCTCTGGAGGGAGGGTAGGGAAATGTTGTTCCATATTTTTAAGTTTTAAATCATCCTTTGTTTTATCTTAATCTTTTGAAATCTGTGCTTCATTGGCAAAATGTAAGACCACGCATGGTATTTCATGTGATTACCGCACAAACAAATAAAAGTAGGTATATATGTTCCGACAGCAAAATCTTTACCTTTTGCTATTTTCCCTATATTGGGCACAAGGTTTGCCTGTTGGTTTTATGACACATGCTTTGCCTGTCATATTAAGAGCTCAAGGTGTATCACTAGCACATATTGGTGGTTTTGGGCTGCTCATGCTGCCTTGGTCAATCAAAATATTTTGGGCACCGTGGGTAGACCGTCATGCGATTTCACGCTTAGGACATTATCGAAGCTGGATTTTACCTACTCAGCTTTTGACGGTGGCCGTACTTTGTGTTTTATCTTTCTTTCCCATTCAAGCCTTAGATCAGCCGCTGTACTTATTTATATTTTTTATTGCACTGTTATTTATGAACTTGACGGGCGCAACACAAGATATTGCAACCGATGCGTTAGCTGTTAATTTATTGCAACACGATCAGCAGCATTGGGGAAATACTTTTCAAGTGGTAGGTTCTCGGCTTGGTTTTATCGTGGGTGGGGGAGCTGTGCTGTGGTGTCTAGACTGGTTGTCATGGCAGCCGACATTTTTATTACTAGCTGCTTTAGTCTTCGTCAATACGCTACCGGTTTTACTATTTAAAGAACCTGTTCATAGTTCTCATTCTATTAATGAACCTAGCCAGCTAAATTTGGTCACCAAAATTAAGGCTTATTTGAGTTATTTTTCTCAAAATAAAGAACTTCGATCTTGGTTAATGGTACTTATCACTTTTAAAGTGGCCGATGGCTTAGCTGGGCCGTTACTCAAACCCTTAATGGTTGATATGGGATTAAGTTTTACCCAAATTGGTGTTTACATCACTATGCTAGGCGCTGTAGCTGCTTTAGTGGGGGCATTTATTGCAGGGTGGGTATTAAAGTATTTTTCTAGACCAACTACATTAATTAGTTTTTCAATATTAAAAATTATGAGTTTAGGTGCTTATGTTTATTTGGCTTATGCTTACGAGCAAAAGATAAAAATAAATGCATGGCTTATCTATACTATAAATGCTTTAGAAGATGCCTTTGCCGCGATGTTACTCGTTGTAATGTTAACCTTAGTCATGCATTACAGTCGAAAGAACTATGCCGGCACTGATTTTACTTTCCAAGTTTCGGTCATGGCGACCGTAAGTGGTGGGCTTTATACTTTGAGTGGTGTTATTGGAGATGTACTTGGTTATTTCCATTATTTGATAGCTATTGTCACTATTGCTGTACTATTTTTAATTCCTATTTACGTATGGAAAGCAACAAAAACTGTATAAAAAATGATATTAAGTCGATGAAATAAAGAGACTTAAATCAGCTTAAGTTATGTTAAAAAATGGTGGTTATGTATTTAGTCATTCTTTTAAAAATGTATATTTTTAGCTATTCAAATGGCTTATTAATTGTGCCATCTTGTTTGAATAGCAAATGGAGGCTAGATGGAGAAAAGGGATGCGGATAACAAGAAAAATCATGTGAATCAATCGATTTGGATAAAAGAATATTCAATTAGACTGTATATTAGCCTAAAGTCTAAAAAAGAATAATGAAATAATGATTTAATCATTCTATAAGATAAGAGAGTTGTGTAGGATTCGTTACAACATGAAGTTAAGGTAAAAGTTCTGTAAACAAAAAGCTGTTTTGATGTTTTTGATTTGGAATTTTTAATCTTACCCAGCGTTAAAATTGGTTTTGATTGCGGTAATAAAATTAATGCAATCAAATTTGGAGAAGAGTTGATTTTTTAGTGCTCAATGGTCACACGAATCAACTTGGCATGGATAAGCGACATAAAATATATTTTTAGGAGTTTTTGATGGATCTATTCCTTAATCGTAAATCGTTTGTTGTTAAAAGTTTAGCTATTACAGTAACAGCTTTAATGATGAGTGGGGCAAATGCGGCAACCTCTGAAAAAGAGGAAATTCAAAAACTTCGTCAAGAAGTTGAAGCATTAAAAGCATTAGTTAAAGAACAGCGTCAAGTACAACAGCAGCAGCAACAAGTACAGCAACAACAGCAAGTACAGTTAGCTGAAGTTAAAGCACAGCCACAACCAGTTGCTGCGCCAGCTTCGCCATTAGCTGGATTTAAATCTAAAGCTGGTGCTGATGTAAACCTTTATGGTTTTGTTCGTGGTGATGCTAACTACATTATCGAAGGTGCAGATAATGACTTTGCTGACGTTAGTAAGACTGATGGTAAAACACACGATAAATTACGTGCAACTGCTAAAACTACACGTCTTGGTTTAGATTTTACTGCTCCAGTAAATGATGCTAAAGTGGGCGGTAAACTCGAAGTTGACTTTGCTGGTTCAACAACAGATTCAAATGGTTCATTGCGTATTCGCCATGCTTACTTAACGTATAATGACTGGTTATTTGGTCAAACGACATCTAATTTCTTATCAAGCCATGCACCAGAAATGATCGACTTCTCGACAAACGTCGGTGGTGGTACTAAACGTGTACCGCAAGTACGCTATGGTTACAAGTTAGGACCAACTACACAATTGTTTATTTCTGCTGAAAAAGGCGATAGCACTTCTGCGGCAACTGGCGATAGTATCAAGTATAGCTTACCTGCATTAACTGCTAAAATTACTCAAGGTTATGCAGACGGTAGAGGTTCTGCATCAGCTCGTGCTTTAGTGGAAAATTATAAATCATCAATTGGTGATGATAATAAAACTGGCTGGGGTATTGCTGCGGGTACAGACTTTAAAGTTTCTGATCCTCTAAAACTATTTGCTGATGTTTCATATGTAGTTGGTGATAGTAGCTATTTATACGGTAGTAACGCTGCCTATACATTGGTAAATAACAATATCGAGCAAAATAAATTTGTTGCTGTACAAGTAGGTGGTACTTATAAAATTCTACCTAACTTACGCTCAACTTTAGCGTACGGTGCAGAATTTGCTGATGATGGCACTGATTATGCTAAAGCGTATACAGCTGGTAATGAAAAAGTTCAGCAAGCTTGGATCAACGTTATCTATTCACCTGTTAAGCCAATTGACTTAGGTCTTGAATATATCAACGGTAAGCGTGATACATTTGCGGGCCAGTCTTACAAAGATAACCGTATTGGTTTAATGGCTAAATATAGCTTCTAATTTTTCAAAGATTTAAGTCTGAAAAAGTCGAGGTTCTAGTTAACCTCGACTTTTTATTTGTAGTTGAGTTAAATAATACTAAGCGCTTAAAAATGGTTTATACCGGTCATTCTATTATTTAAGTCATTTTTAAGTTTCAATTTTTACATTAGAAGATCATAAAAAAGGTCGTAGTAACCAGAGATGCTGAGTTTTTTTTCTAAATTAAGAAATAAGCAGATTTCCCTGTTTATGTTCAACGTCATTATAGCCATTTGGTTAGGAGCAATTCTAAATATTGGTTTTTATAAGAAAGTTCACCTGTTAACACCATATTTAGGTATAAAAGCAACCTTATTTTTAGCGGCTACCGTAGTGATTGTTGTTGCTACCTATTATGCAGCTTTACAAATTTTAAACTGGAAATGGACGGCCAAATTTTTTGCCATTTTGTTGGTATTTATTGGTGGATTTAGCTCATATTTTGTAAATACTTTGGGTGTGATTGTTTCACCTGACCAAATTCAAAATATTGTACAAACAGATGTCTCTGAAGCTACAGATTTACTTTCTTTGCGTTTTGCACTCTGGACTATTTTCTTTGTTGTTTTACCTATATTTTTGATTACTCAGGTCAAACTCAAATCAGAAAAAATACTTCCGCTTTTACTTAAAAAAGTACTTTCAATTGCTCTTGCATTTGCGGTCGTAGGTGGTTTGCTGTTTACTTATTATGTCGATTTTGCAGCAATATTTAGAGAGCATCGTGATTTAAAAGGAATGATATCACCTCAGAATACCATTTCTTCGGTCATGTCTTATTATCGTAAAAAAGCACCTAAGAAAAATCTTCCACTTGTGAAATATGGTGAAGATGCTCATCAAGTGCAGCAAACTCAGAAAGATTTACCTAAGCTTATGGTGCTTGTAGTGGGTGAAACCGCACGTGCTGAAAGCTTCTCGCTTAATGGTTATGCCAAAAATACAAATCCAGAGCTTTCTAAACAAGATATTTTAAACTTTTCACAAGTGACATCCTGTGGTACGGCAACAGCAGTTTCTGTGCCATGTATGTTCTCTGGTATGTCACGTGCTGATTATGATGAGCAATTAGCGGGTCACCGCGAAGGATTACTGGATATTGCTAAACGTGCAGGCTATCAAGTGACTTGGATTGATAATAACTCAGGTTGTAAAGGTGCATGCGATCGCGTTGAACAATATCAAATTCCAGAAGAGTTAAAGCAAAAGTGGTGTAAAGATGATGAATGTCTTGATGGCATTCTGGTTGATAGCTTAAAACAGTATTTGGCTTCTATTCCAAAAGATGATAAGCGTCCACGTTTAGTTGTATTACATCAGATGGGTAGCCACGGGCCAGCATATTACAAGCGTGCACCTGATGGATTCCAACCATTTAAACCAACTTGTGATACCAATGCGATACAGGGTTGCTCGCCAGCTGAACTCGTAAATACTTACGATAATACAATCGTATATACAGACCATGTATTGAACCAAATGATTAATACTTTAAAAGAAGTATCGAATTATCAAACAGGTTTCTGGTATTTATCTGATCATGGTGAGTCTACAGGTGAACATGGTATGTATTTACATGGTTCACCGTATTCAATCGCACCGAGCCAACAAACGCATATCCCAATGATTATGTGGTTCTCTGATGGCTGGAAACAACATAATCTTGCTCAAGTAAATTGTTTAAACCAACAAACCAAACAAAAGTTAAGTCAGGATAATTTATTCCCAAGTTTGTTAAGTTTGTTAGATGTAAAAACTCAGGTCATCAACCCTCAACTCGACATGTTGCACTCTTGTGCCAATGTAAACTAAAGCGAGCCTAGAACATGACAAAAATCTTGATGATTGAAGATGATTTTATGATTGCAGAGTCAACGACTACGTTGCTGCAATATCATCAATTCGAGGTGGAATGGGTCAATAACGGTTTAGATGGTTTGGCCCAACTGGCAAAGAATAAGTTTGATCTCATTCTTTTAGACTTAGGCTTGCCAATGATGGATGGTATGCAGGTGTTAAAGCAGATCCGTCAAAGAGCAGCTACACCAGTCTTGATTATCTCTGCGCGTGACCAGTTGCAAAACCGTGTTGATGGTTTAAATCTGGGAGCAGATGATTATTTAATTAAGCCTTATGAGTTCGATGAGTTACTCGCTCGCATTCATGCGTTATTACGCCGTACAGGGGTAGAGGCTCAACTTGCGAGCCAAGATCAACTCTTAGAAAGTGGTGATCTGGTTTTAAATGTTGAACAGCATATTGCAACATTTAAAGGGCAACGTATTGATTTATCAAACCGCGAGTGGGCAATTCTGATTCCGCTTATGAGTCATCCAAATAAAATTTTCTCGAAAGCTAATTTGGAAGATAAGTTATATGATTTTGATAGTGATGTGACTAGCAACACGATTGAAGTATATGTCCATCATTTAAGAGCAAAGTTGGGTAAAGACTTTATTCGAACGATCCGAGGGTTGGGTTACCGTTTAGGTCAATCATAATTTAAGATTTCGGGACTTCATGAACGTGCATTATTCACTAAAAAAGCGACTGATTTGGGGCACCTCAATCTTCAGTGTGATCTTAGGTTGTATTTTGATTTTTAGTGCATATAAGGTTGCACTTCAAGAAGTCGATGAAATTTTAGATACTCAAATGCAGTACTTAGCCGAAAGAACGGCTGAGTACCCCTTAAAAGCAGTAAGTAGCAAGTTTGACTTACATCGAACTTACCACGAAGAAGATTTATTTTTAGATATCTGGGCTTATAAAGATCAGGCTAATTTATCTCATCGTCTTCACTTACTGGTTCCTCCTGTCGAGCAAGCTGGTTTTTATTCACATAAAACCGCTGAGGGTGTAGTCCGAACATATGTTCTACCGTTAAAAGACTATCAAATTCAGGTGAGTCAACAAGAACGTGTTCGAGAAGCTTTCGCATGGGAGCTTGCGGGCAGCATGTTCATTCCTTATTTAATTATTTTACCTTTTGCGATATTTGCCTTGGCCGCTATTATTAGTCGTGGTTTAAAACCAATAGATGATTTTAAAAATGAGTTAATGGAACGAGATTCTGAGGAATTGACACCAATTGAGGTGGATAATTATCCTCAGGAACTTTTGCCTACCATTGATGAAATGAATCGTCTGTTCGACCGTATTTCTAAAGCACAAAATGAACAGAAGCAATTCATTGCAGATGCTGCTCATGAACTACGAACACCTGTTACTGCACTGAACTTACAAACCAAGATTTTGCTAAGTCAGTTCCCTGAACATGAGTCGTTGCACAACTTAAGCAAGGGATTGGCACGTATTCAGCATCTAGTTACACAGCTTTTGGCACTGGCAAAGCAAGACGTAACGCTTAGTATGGTTGAACCTACAGGCTATTTTCAGCTTAATGATGTGGCTTTAAATTGCGTTGAGCAGTTAGTTAATTTAGCCATGCAAAAAGAAATCGATTTAGGCTTTGTGAGAAATGATCCTGTTGAGATGCATAGTATTGAACCTACTGTGCATTCGATTATTTTTAACTTAATTGATAATGCGATTAAATACACACCGCATCAAGGCGTTATTAACATTTCAGTTTATACCGACCCAGATAACTATGCATGTATTCAAATTGAAGATAGTGGTGCAGGTATAGACCCTGAAAATTACGATAAAGTACTTAAACGTTTTTATCGAGTACACCACCATCTAGAAGTAGGAAGTGGTTTAGGTTTATCAATTGTAGACCGTGCAACTCAAAGACTTGGTGGAACTTTAAGTCTCGACAAGAGTTTAGAGCTTGGTGGTCTTTCTGTTTTAGTGAAGTTACCTAAAGTACTACATGTAAATGAAACAAGAGCTTAACTAAGCTCTTGTTTTAATTGTTTTTCGAACTCAAAGCGATGAATACAAATTGCATAAAATAAAATATTGACTGCCCAAACGACCCAACCAGTCCATAAGTTATGACTCAGAAAATGTGCTCCTCGCATCATTTGTGCCCAACCCATCATAAAACCCAATAAAATGCCTGCAATTAAATAAAAGTAAGCACGTTTAGGTTTTTCAAGGCGATAAACAAAATAACAAGTCATGATGATAAAACCTGCGCTAGCATGACCACCCGGGAAACAATGTCCGTGTTTCGCCGTGAAGTCCCAAATATAGCCACCTAAACTGTTAGGATGAACCATATTCCAAGGACATGCATGAGCAGATTGTGACTTCAGTAGACCAACAACACCGCTACCGATCATACTGACAAAAAACATATAACCATATTGCCAGCGATATATTTTTAGCTTTTCTACTTTAAATGAAGCAAGCCAGAGGCCAAAAAACATAATATAAACCGCAGTAATAATATCTTTTACGATTTGATGATTAAGTCTTTCAAGATACCAATTTTCCCGATTAAAAAATTGACCAGTTGAATCAATCCAAGGTTGGATAAGATACATATCAATTTTTCCACCCACTGGAAATACAAATAAGAGTATAAAAAAACTGATGGTAAGAAAAATAAGCTGAAGCTGAAAAAAATGTTTTTGTTGATTCATTGTGTTGTAACATCAATTTAAGCGCGAATTGAAGGCATTACATAAAATAAAACTTAAATTGTTCTTAAACTATTTAATATTTCATCTATAAATCTTAAGATAATATTAAAATTAATATATTTTTCAATATTCTAAATTGATTAAATAAAGACTTAAAAGAATATTTTTTAATCAATAATTAGTGTTTTTATTTAAGAAGTTTTACTTATATAGCGCAGTATGAAGCAGGATATTTAAATCCTGCTTCATAATCGCTGAATTAAAACATACCTTCTTCAGAGTTGGCAGAGATTTTATGAATAGATAAATCTGCACCTCTAAACTCATCTTCTTGAGATAAACGAATACCAATAGTTGCTTTAAGTAAACCATAAACAATAAAGCCACCAGCGAGTGCAATGGCAATAGCGAGTGCTGTTCCAATCAACTGAGAAATGAAAGATACGCCGCCTAAACCACCCAGCCACTTTTGACCAAATAAACCTACGGCAATACCACCGAATGCGCCGCAAACACCATGTAATGGCCATACACCTAGTACATCATCCACTTTGAGTTTATTTTGAGTATAGGTAAATAGGTATACGAACATTGCACCAGCTACACCACCAATCACAAGTGCACTAATAGGGTGAACAATATCAGACCCTGCACAGATTGCTACTAAACCAGCAAGAGGACCGTTATGTAAGAAACCAGGGTCATTTCTCCCAATTGCATTTGCTGTAATGGTTCCGCCCACCATTGCCATAAGTGAATTAATAGCAACTAGGCCAGAAATGGCATCAAGGCGTTGAGCACTCATTACGTTAAAGCCAAACCAACCTACAATCAAAATCCATGAACCAAGTGCTAAAAATGGAATAGAAGAAGGAGGGTGAGCACTTACGCGACCATCTTTCTTATAGCGACCAGAACGTGCACCCAATAAAATTACAGCAGCAAATGCAATCCAACCGCCCATAGCATGGACTACGACTGAACCTGCAAAGTCGTGAAAAGCTGCACCAAAAGTCGTTTCTAACCACTTTTGTAGACCGTAGTTACCATTCCAAACCATTCCTTCAAAAAAAGGATAGACCAAACCCACTAAAGCGAGTGTTGCAATTGCTTGTGAACGCATTTTGGCACGTTCAGCAATACCACCTGAAATAATCGCAGGAATTGCTGCTGCAAAAGTGAGTAAAAAGAAGCAACGCATGAGGTTGTAGCCATGATCACTTGCTAGGGCTGTGCCGTCATGGAAGAAATGCTGGCCATACGAAATGTAATAGCCAACAAAGAAATAGGCGATTGCAGAAAGGGCAAAGTCAGTCAGAATTTTACTAAGCGCGTTCACCTGATTTTTGTGGCGAACGGTACCAAGTTCCAAGAATGCAAAACCTGCGTGCATGGCTAGAACCAAAACTGCACCAAGTAATAAGAAAAATAGATCTACATTTTGCATAGCATGCTCGAAAAAAGTGCTAAATTCCATTTTGGAACAAATCTGGGTCTGTAAATTGCACCAAAATAGATTTAAGGAATCTAAAAACCTAAGTTTGTCGAAACAAACTCAATTGCATAAAAGTGAATATGCAATAAGCGCACCAATTTGGATTGTAAAATTAGTTTTTGGCGATAAATGGTGCGTTAATTTGCTTAAAATAGGCTGTTATGGCACATTTTTATGATAAAAGTCATCTAATTTGTTTATAAAACGACCTAAATGAGTTCGTTATTAAAATATGAAACAAATTAAATTCTGACTAAATTATTGATTCGACCAAACCTCTTGAGCAACTTCTATAAATGCTTTCACTGCTGGACTGATGTGTTTTTTATTTTTTACTGCAAGGCCTATAGAGCGTTTAAGGTTCGGTTTAAAAGGGCGTTTAACTACGTTTGGATAAAGTGAGAGTAGCTCTTTGGTAATGACCATATCAGACACAATAGACACTCCCAACTGATTGTGAACCATGCTCACAATACTCAAAATTTGTGAAACATAAAATTTAATGTCTGGCTTCACATTAAAGTTTTTTAAAATTAATTCGACCTGATGTCGACTACCCGCCATTGTCATAATAAAAGGGCAATTTTCTAGCTGTGCTGGATCAATATAGAGTTGTTGCGCGAGCGGGTAACCATTCGGAATTAGGGCCACAAAACGGTCTTCAATTAAAGGGAATGTATCGAATCGCTCATCTGGCATAATCAAGAAACCGACCTCAATGCGCCGTTCTAATAACCACTGAGCAACTTCTTTATCTTCACCTTCATCGATATAAATCTCGATTTTGGGGTAACGCTGCCGAAAGGTTTCTAAAATTTCAGGTAATAGATAAATAGATGATGATGCCCCAAAAGAACCAATACGTAATGTGCCTTCGTTTAAACCATGGATCGCTGCCACTTCTTTTTCTAAGGTATCGGAAATACTCAATAGCTCTTTTACATGAGTCAATAACTGCTGACCTGTCGTGGTGAGCTCAATATCGCTTTGAGTTCTTGAAATCAGGTTAATGCCCCATTGTTGTTCTAATGATTTAAGCGCATGGGAAACTGCCGACTGTGAAATTCCTAGCTTTTCTGCTGTAGCAGTAAAGCTTTTTAGTTCAGCAATGAGTGCGAAAATTTCAAGCTGGGTAAAGGTCATGTTGTATTTGTTATGAGTAAAAACTCATTTTATCATGAGTTTTCATTATCTTTAATATATGAGTAAGCCAAGGTTATTGCCAAAAACAGCAAGCCTCAACAAAACTCGAGTAAAGAAATGAATAGCATTGTTTTATCTCTTTTTCCCTTAGTTGCATTAATTGCATCGGGATACTTATTTAAAAAATATCGTTTTTTTAACGATGAGTTTTGGGCGGGGGCAGAGAAGCTCAATTACTATATTTTATTTCCTGCTTTGCTTTTTAGTACGCTATCAACCGCAAAAATTGACTTAAAAAGTTTGAGCACAGCCTTTATTGCAATGTTGATTGTGGTTTTAGTAGTGACTGCCTTTTTATACATATTTCGAATGTTTTGGCACATACCGCCTGCACGTTTTGGTGTGCATGTACAAAGTATGGTTCGCTTTAATACCTATATTGGTTTGGCTTTAGTGACTTCGCTTTTTAAAAGTGAAGGAATGGCAATTCTGGCAATTTTATTGGCGCTTTGCATTCCACTTGTAAATATTATTTCTGTGCTTGCTTTAACTTCTAAAGAACACATGGCAATTAAACCTGTTTTGATTGCACTTCTTAAAAATCCTTTAATTGCATCGTGTGTGGTTGGGGCAGCATTCAATGCACTTCATATCCCAATTTGGGAAGGCTTTACTCAGTTTATTAAGCTTTTTTCAGTGTCGAGTTTGCCACTAGGATTGTTATGTGTGGGGGCAGCTTTGCAGTTTATGCAAATTAAAAAAGACATTGTGGTATTGGCAGCAGATACATTTGCACGACTTTTAGCAGTGCCTGCTTTGGCCTATGCAGTCTGTATGTGGTTTGGTTTACCAAGTTTACAAACACAAATTTTAGTTATTTTCTTTGCACTACCGACGGCTTCCGCTTCCTACATTTTAACCAAAGTTTTGGGTGGCGATAGTCAGCTCATGGCAGCCGTAATTAGCTTTCAAACTCTATGTGCCGCAGTAACCTTGCCATTAGTGATTTGGTGGATTTCTTAAGATATAAACTTTAGATAAGTCACATTCTATTTTCTAAAAATGAATAGGCTGATTCTGATTTAAAGAATGCTTGGCTACCTTCCTCATCTGATTATTGCTACACTTTTTTCTTTTTCAGGTGGATGAGTATGTCCTTTGATCTCAAAGTGAGCTTGCAGCAAAGGTCTGAACCGTCTGTACAGCAGAAAAAACTGAATCGCCTGATTGATAAAATAGAGCAGCAAAAAGTTAGCCTAAGCTCATGGCAAAATGCACAAGCCGAGATTCAACAGCACATACGGCAAAAACTGATGCCTGTGTATGGCGATTTGCATGAAGTATTATTCCAACAGTTAGAGCAACTCTGGAATATGCTGCATAGCCATGAGTTTTCCAAAGCAGATATACAACAACTAGATGAAAAAATTGCCCAGCTTGCACAAATGTTGAAGCGCTCCAAAATGCTCTCTACTGAACAGTTGGAGTTAGTAAAGCAGATAGATACCTTTTATGAGCAACATGCGGGGGAGTCGGTAAAAAAGAATAAAAAAGCTCAATCAATAAAATCTGAATATGAAGAAAGTGCTGAGCAAGGTTTAGAGTTAGAAGAAGACTTTGAACAGTATGCTGCTGAGCAACAACAAGCGCGAGAACAAGCCAAACAGCAAAGACAGCAACAGAAACGTGAACAAGCTGAGCAAATGGCAGCGCAGTCACTCAAAACAGTTTATTTAAAAATTGCCGCGATGATTCACCCAGACCGTGAGCAAGATGAAACCAAAAAAGAAGAAAAAACTGAGTTGTTTCAACAAGCCAGTCAGGCCTACGAAAAGCAGGATTTGTTTTATTTACTTAAACTCCAGTTACAGCTTGAACAGAATAAAGGGCTAGGCGCTAAAGAGTTATCTGCCGAACAGTTGCGATTTTATAAACTTGCTTTAGATGCACAAAGTCAGCAGCTTGAAAGTCAAATTGCTGAGATTTTGGATTCTTTTCAGTTAGCGAAGAATGTAAAAGCAGAGCATGTACACATTAGTGATGTTTATAAAGCTGTAGATGCAGACTGTGTTGAATTAAAGCAGCAGTTAAAGTGGGAAAAGGAGCGTTTAAAGCATATGAAAAAGGTGAGTGGGGTAGAGATGTTGTTGGGGCATGGAGTTTTATAACCTCTCCCTAAATCCTCTTCTAGAAAGAAAGCGGACATAACATATTCTATCCCAAACTCTGTTAGTATTTTGATTGTTTGTGAGTGGTGATTAAATTTAGAATTGAATAAAATTTTAAAGAGACTTTTTATGGGAATAAGTGCTGGTGGTTTAGTTGTACCATTTAATGGGACCTTGGAAAATGCAATAGAATTAGTTTCAGGTTGGAAGAATAGAACTATTAATGTTGTTAGTTTGACTGAGCGAGCGGATTTTGATACGCGATATGATAATTGTATAAGTTTAAAGATTTTTAATAATGTATTGATAATTTATCATGCAGATTTTTTATTTTCTGCAATGGATGATCACTCATTATGGGCAAAGCGATTTAAAGAAAGTAATTTAACAGAATGGGTATTATTTTTTGCTGCTTATGATAGTGGTGGTACATATGGATATTCATTTTTTCAGTATGGGGAGTTTGTACGCTCGGTTTTTCAGATGGTTGATGATTTTAAAATAGAAGGTAAGTTATCTGAATTAGAGCAAAAAATTATAAACGCACCTGTATTTTTTGAATATTTTAATGAGGAAGATGAATCAGAATATTTAGATCTTGAAGGACTTAAAGCTAATGATTTATTAGATGCGAACGGTGATATTCAAGAATGGGCAGATTGTTATAAATGTTATTATTTTGAGGATGAATATGTGGCTGAGCATGACTTAGCTTTTAGATTTTTATCCGAAATGGTAATCGAATATGTAGGATGTGATTTTCTCTACGATACTGAGCACGACCAAATCTATTTAGAAGTTATTCAAGATTATTAGACTATCAAAAATAAAGGGCTGAATAATCAGCCCTTTATATTACAGATTAAATTGTGAACTTTAAAGATTAAAGCGCAGCAATCTGCTCCATATTTGCTTTAACTTTCTCTAACTGAGCAGCAAACTCAGCAAGCTTCGCTTTTTCACCTTCAACAACTGCCGCTGGTGCTTTAGATACAAAGCCTTCGTTTGCAAGTTTGCCCGCGATTTGGTCGTGTTGCTTTTGGATTTTATCCAAGTCTTTTTGCAAACGAGCAAGCTCAGCTTTAGGGTCAATTAAACCTTTCATTGGTACAAATACCGATGCATGGCTAACAACGCTAGAGCAAGACAAAGGTGGTTCTTGGTCTTTATTCAAGAACTCAATGCTTTCAACTTTAGCTAGTGCTTTGAACAATGCTTCAATACGAATGATTTGTTCACGTTCAGCATCAGATGTGTTTTGAAGTAATACTGGCAACAAGCGCGCATTACCTAAGCCTAATTCACCACGAATGTTACGTACTGCACCAATCAAACCTTGAAGCCATTGCATATCTGCTTCAGCTTGTTCATTGATTTTCGCTTGCTCAGGAATAGGGTATTGAGCAGTCATAATCGTTGGGCCGCCTTGACCAAGCATTGGTGCAAGCGTTTGCCAGATTTCTTCTGTCAAATACGGCATTAATGGATGAGCCAATCGTAAAGAAGCTTCCATTACAGCAAGTAATACACGGCGTACTTCAGCTTTACGCTCTTCTGAAACTTCTGCATCGTTTAGAACTGGTTTAGTTAACTCAACGTACCAGTCACAGTATTCATTCCAAATAAAGTCATAAATCGCTTGAGCAGCAAGGTCTAAACGATACGTTGCAAACGCTTGGTGTACAGCAGCTTCAGCTTTTTGCAGACGGCTCATAATCCATTGTTCTGGAAGTTCCCAAAGGTCAGGGCGAGCGTCGGTACCAACAGTTTGACCTTCAACATTCATCAGAACGAAACGAGTCGCGTTCCAGATTTTGTTACAGAAGTTACGGTAGCCTTCAACACGTTTTAAGTCGAACTTGATGTCACGACCAGTGTTTGCAAGCGCACAGAACGTGAAACGAACTGCGTCAGTACCGTAAGCATTAATACCTTCTGGGAACTCTTTGCGCGTTGATTTTTCAATCTTCGCTGCATCTTTCGGGTTCATTAGGCCAGTTGTACGTTTTGCAACTAAGCTTTCTAAATCAATACCGTCAATCAAGTCTAATGGATCAAGTACGTTACCTTTAGACTTCGACATTTTTTGACCTTCACCATCACGTACTAAGCCGTGAACGTAAACAGTCTTAAATGGAACTTGCGATGAACCATCTTCATTTTTCATGAAGTGTAGGGTCATCATGATCATACGGGCAACCCAGAAGAAAATGATGTCAAAACCAGTCACCAACACATCTGTTGGGTGGAAGGTTTTTAAGAAATCATTTGCTGCATCTTTTTGTGCATCGCCAGTCCAACCTAAGGTTGAGAATGTCCAAAGTGCAGATGAGAACCATGTATCAAGAACGTCTTCGTCTTGTTTAAGTTCAACGTCAGCCGCGATGTTATTTTTCGCACGTACTTCTTCTTCGTTACGACCCACATAGATGTTGCCATTCGCATCGTACCAAGCTGGAATACGGTGACCCCACCAAAGTTGACGTGAAATACACCAGTCTTGAATGTCACGCATCCACGCCATGTACATGTTGCTGTACTGCTCTGGAACAAACTTAATACGGCCATCTTGAACTGCTTCAATTGCAGGTTCAGCAAGAGGCGCAATTTTTACGTACCATTGGTCAGTGAGTAATGGCTCAATGATCACGCCTGAACGGTCGCCACGTGGCGCTTTTAAGTCATACGGTTGGATTTGATCTAACCAGCCTTCAGCTTCAGCTTGAGCAACTAATTTTTTACGTGCTTCAAAACGCTCTAAACCAGCATATTCCGCAGGTGCAGTAATAGTTTTAGAAATTTGTTCGCCAGCTTTGGCAATATATTCAAACTCGCCTAAAACTTCGGCGTTTTTGTTGAAGATATTAATGATTGGCAAGCTATTGCGTTTACCTAGGTCATAGTCGTTGAAGTCATGAGCAGGGGTAATTTTTACACAACCAGTACCGAAGTCTTTTTCAACGTAGTCGTCAGCAACGATTGGAATTAAACGACCAGTAATTGGCAATACAATATTTTTACCAACAAGGTGTGCATAACGCTCATCTTCAGGGTGAACAGCAACAGCAGTATCACCAAGTAATGTTTCAGGTCGAGTCGTTGCAACTACGAGATAGTCTTTGCCATCTTGAGTTTTAACTGATTTATCTTCAAAGAAATATTTAAAGTGCCAAAGTGAGCCTTTTTCTTCTTTGCTTTCTACTTCAAGGTCAGAAAGGGCAGTTTGAAGTTTAGGGTCCCAGTTTACAAGACGCTTACCACGGTAAATTAAACCGTCTTCGTGCAAACGAACGAATACTTCTTTAACTGCGTTTGATAAACCTTCATCCATCGTGAAGCGTTCACGTGACCAGTCTACGGACGAACCTAAACGACGAATTTGTTTGGTAATTGTGCCGCCAGATTGTTCTTTCCATTCCCAAACTTTTTCGATGAACTTTTCACGGCCTAAGTCGTGACGAGTTACACCTTGTAAGCCAAGTTGACGCTCAACCACCATTTGAGTTGCAATACCAGCATGGTCAGTACCCGGTTGCCACAAAGTGTTTTTACCCATCATGCGGTTATAACGGGTAAGGGCATCCATAATGGCATTGTTAAAACCATGGCCCATATGCAAACTACCAGTGACGTTTGGTGGTGGAATCATGATACAGAATGATTCACCGTGACCAGAAGGTTTGAAGTAACCTTGTTCTTCCCACGTTTTGTACCACTTCTTTTCGATCTCGGTTGGATCGTATGTGGTGGCAATATTTTGAGCGGTTTGAGCGTCAGACATAGTAGCTTAGATCGAATATGCATAAAAAATTGCATCTATTGTAGCAAAAAAATGCCTCGAAATTAATGTGCTGAAAACAGATAAACGGTTTTGTATTTTTTTCAAAAAACGGTAGATTTATGAAGCATGGAACACAATTTAATCGTGTAGCGGCACGGCACAAAAATTACAAAAGAATTGATAAGGGATGCAACTCATGAGCTACAAAGTTTTCTTAAAAATTTCCGACTCGACCTATACGCAATTTGCTGCGATTCGAGAGAAATTGCACGCTGGGGTAAAAGAAAGCCAATCCAAAGTACTGGGTAGTGTTCTTTCTGATTTATCTTGTGAAATTATTGAGCAGGTGTTCTCGGTATTGTTACAGGCAGAGCAGGATAACTCGGCTATGACTGAGAAACAGCGTCATGAGTCCGAGAAAGTTCTTCAACAAATTTTAGATACTTTCCGAAAGTATATGCCTTGGTCAGTCTCTTTTTTTGGTAATGAGCGACTTTTACCTTTAGTTGATTATATGACATCACTCATGAAAGAACGTGAGCAAGATGTTTATATTACATACCCTATAACCCAACAACTTGTGCAACAAGCCCAAACACTCACCGAGCAAATACGCGCGGGTAATATGCAAAGCGTAGAAGAAGCTTTTCAAACCTTGATTCAAATTGTGGATTTAGGCGTAACAAGCCTAGTACGTGAACCTAAAAAACGTTTAAAATTTAATTTGGTTGTCGATAAAACCCTAAATGGGGTCATTAATATGACAACGCATTTGGGCTATAAACGTTTGGAAAAATTGGGAACGCAGGTTGATCAGACCACAGCAACTCACTATATCAATCACTTTTTGGCCTTCATGCATCAAGCAGCATAATTTAAAAAGATAATAGGAAGTTAAAATGGCCAAACTTGATACTTTGCAAAATAAAGTGGTGTGGATTACGGGAGCATCTTCTGGTTTAGGGAAAGCTTTAGCTGGTGAGTTTGCTTTGCAAGGTGCTCAAGTGATTTTAACTTCACGTCGCTTTGAAGAGTTAGAGGAAGTCCGTGTTGGTTTACTGCATCCAGACCAACATCTATCTGTAGTTGCAGACATTACCAATCAAGAGCAAGTTCAAGAAGCGTATGAGCAGATTTTAAAAGCCAAAGGCCGAATTGATTGGCTTATTAATAATGCGGGTTTAAGTCAACGTGCTTTGATTCAGGACACCACAATGGAAACTGAAAGAGCCATTATGGAAGTCGATTATTTCTCACAAGTCGCATTAACTAAAACTGTGCTGCCGACCATGCTCAAACAAAAGTCTGGTCGAGTTGTATTTGTGTCTAGTGTAGCAGGCTTATTAGGGACACAATACCGTGCAAGTTATTCGGCTGCTAAAGCTGCTATTCATATGTGGGCCAACAGTTTACGTGCCGAAGTTTCAGATCAGGGCGTTGAAGTTTCTGTGATTTTCCCAGGCTTTGTAAAAACCAATGTTTCTTTTAATGCATTAAATGGTGCAGGGCAGCCTCAGGGCCATCAAGATGAAGCAATTGAAAATGGATTAGAAGCAGATGTTTTTGCAGAACAGTCAGTTAAGGCGTTAATGCAAGGGCAAGAGTATATAGTAGTGGGCGGCACGAAAGAAAAACTGGGTGTGATGGTTTCTCGTATGTCCCCGAAATTACTCTATAAAATGATACGAAAAACAAAAGTGAAATAAAAAAGAGATTTCGCCGTGCTAAATTGATGGAAAACCCATATAGAAGGTTCACCATGGATCAAGACTACCATCGTATTTTAGATGTTGTAACGCGTTTTCAATTGGTCTTTGACCAGAAAAATTGGGATGCGTTTGATGAGTTATTGGCCGATCAACTTGAGGTGGACTATTTCCAGTTTAGAGGAGAACCTTTATGTGTGGTGTCTTGTCATGAATTTAAAGGTTCGCGGCAACAAGCTTTGTCGCATTTGCGATTACAGCACAATTTGAGTAATCCTCTTATTCGGATTGAACAAGACCGAGCATGGCTAGAGTGTAATTATCAAATTTACCGTTTTTCGGAAAATGATTATTTTCATTCTTTTGGTCGCTATTATTTTACTTTGGCAAAACAACAGGATAAATGGAAAATTACCGGAATTTGCCAACACTTAACTAAAAATATTGGCAATCCACGTATTCACTTTTCTGCTATGGGGCAGTGCTAGTCTTTGACTGCTGTACCATAAGCAAAAACCTCAACCATTCCGCCTTGCATACCGAGTTCGGTTGTACTCAGCCGAACTCCCATAATATGGTTCGCACCTACACTATGTGCTTGTTGTTTTAAACGAATAATAGCTTCGCGGCGAGCACGCTCAACAATACTTTCATAACTGCTAAGACGTCCACCTAAAATGTTTTTTATAGAAGCCAATACATATTTAAAATAGTCATGTGAAATGACTACATTACTGCTAATAAAATGCCCCAACTGATCACTTGTTGCAAAACGGTTGGTATCAATTCTGATATGGGCAAATTGTTGCTCTTTTTCTAGAAGTTCATTCAAATGCTTTCGCTCAATATGGCGACCAAAAGCCCATCCAATGCTAAAAAGAATGAGAAAAACAACAAGCTGAAAAATAAGATTGTCCATTTTCTACCTATACTTTAAATGGATCTGGTAGATGTGGAGTTTGAGGTTGCACAACGACTGCTGTGCCATATACAAATAGCTCGGAAGCGCCTTGAGCAATGTTTGACGTTGAAAAACGAATACCAACAATTGCATTTGCGCCAAGCTGTTGGGCTTTGGCAATCATACGATCCATGGCTTCTTGGCGGGATTCTTCTAAAAGTTCGGTGTAGCCTGTAAGTTCACCACCCACAATGTTTTTTAAACTTGCCATGAGGTCACGGCCTACATGTTTGCTACGAACAGTGCTTCCATACACAACATCGAGTTGTTTTAAAATTTGATGGCCTGGAACGCTTTCTAAATTACTTAATAACATTGTTTTTTATCAATCGACATTTCTTAAAGATTCAAGATAAAAAATATTCAGATGAGTTGCAATAAAAAAGCCCACCGAAGTGAGCTTTTATGAAAATCAGAATTAAAGCTTATTGCTTTTTCAGTTCAGCACTTGATGGTTGATGTACCACTGTATCTGAAGAGTTTGATTTTAAACCACCACCTAGAGTTTTATATAACTCGATTTGGTTGTTTAAGTTTGCTTGTTGAAGCAATAACAAACCTTGTTCTGCTGAATAAGATGAACGCTGTGCATCAAGAACAGTCAGGTAACTATCAATACCAGCACGGAAGCGAGCATTTGAAAGTGTGTAGTTGCGGTTAGTTGCTTCTACCAAACGTTGTTGTGCTGTTAAACGGTCACCAATGTTGGCACGTGTAGCAAGTGCATCATTCACTTCGCGGAACGCAGATTGAACCGATTTTTCATAATTAGACAATGCAATTTTCTGATCAGTTTCAGAAATTTTTACATTGGCACGACGAGTGCCCCAGTCAAAAATTGGTAAATCTAAACTTGGGCCAATTGACCATGCAAACCCACCAGACTTAAATAGATCACTTAAGTCAGTTGATGCATAACCAGCTGAACCCGTTAAGCTAATGGTTGGGAATAAACGTGCTTTTGCAGCACCAATATTCGCACCCGCAGCGCTTAAGTTATATTCAGCCGCTTTTACATCTGGACGGTTGTTTAACAAGTCACTTGGTAAACCAGCAGTGAATACATTTTGCTGAGCAACACGTTTTACTGGTTGTGTAGGCAACAAGTTTTGTGCAACTGGTTGACCCACAAGTAAGTTCAACAAGTTTTGTGCTTGGGCAATTTGAGTTTTGTAGTTCGCTACGTCATTACGCGCAGTTTCTACAGAAATCTGTGCCTGACGTAATGGAACTTCACTGTCGATACCTACATCAAAACGTTTTTTGTTGAGATTGTAAGAGTCTTGCTGTGCTTTAAGTGTTTGCTCTGCAAGTCGTAAGTTTGCTGTTGCAAACGAATAATTTAACCATGCTTGAGCAACTTCGCTGATAAGACTGATTTGAGTCGAATCGCGAGCACTTTGAGTTGAAAGATAACTATCTAAAGCAGCATCTTTTAGACTACGAACACGACCCCAAAAATCAAGCTCGTAAGCAGTTACACCCAAACCTACTTGATAAGTAGAGTAGGGGTTATTTGGATTACTGCTTGGAGTAACTTGACGAATCGCACTAGCGCTTGCACCAATAGTTGGAAGCTGATTGTTCTTTGTAATCTGATATTGCTCTTGAGCACGTTCAATATTGAGCGTTGCTGTACGCAAGTCACGGTTGTTGGCAAGAGCCAAGTCAATCACTTCGAGCAAACGAGGATCAGCAAAGAACTGCTTATAACCTTGTTCAGCAATAGACGTACCAGAAGCGCTGTTATATGCATAGCTTTGTGGTATATCGGTTTTCACGACTGGTTCTGGGCCGCGCATGCTTTGACAAGCTGCCAAAGCAAGCGCAAGTGCAGATACCGCAATGCTACGACCTGAAATAGACCATACTTTTTGCATCACGATTTATGCTCCTGAGTGTTTATGGTTTTTGGTTTGTACTTAAAGATACTACGAATCCACACATAGAATACAGGGATAAAGAAGATACCTAAGAACGTTGCACTGAGTACGCCACCAAGTACACCAAAGCCTACCGAGTGTTGACTTCCTGCACCAGCACCTGTTGAAAGAGCAAGTGGAAGTACACCGAAACCGAAGGCAAGTGTCGTCATGATAATTGGGCGTAAACGCATTTTTGCAGCATGTAAAGTTGCATCAAGCAAGTCTTCACCTTTCTCTTGCAGTTCTTTTGCGAACTCGACAATCAAGATCGCATTTTTTGCAGAAAGACCGATCACCGCAATAATTGCTACTTGGAAGTAAATGTTATTTGAGAGATTTGGATCTCCTTTAATAATCATACCCAAGTAAGTCAATACGATCGCACCAATGACACCAAGTGGTACCACAAGTAAAACCGAGAACGGAATTGACCAGCTTTCATACAATGCTGCTAAGCAAAGGAATACGATTAACAATGAAAGCGCATATAAGAATGGAGCTTGAGCACCTGACTCACGTTCTTCAAGTGATAAACCTGTCCATTCATAGTCGAAACCTTGTAAGCCCATAGATGGTAACTTACCAATAATTTCTTCCATTGCTTTCATGGCATCACCAGAGCTCACGCCAGTTGCAGGAGTACCTTGAATGTTAACCGATGATACGCCGTTATAACGTTCAAGACGAGGAGAACCATAAGTCCATTCACCAGTAGCAAATGCAGAGAATGGAACCATTTCACCTTTGTTATTACGTACATACCACTTGTTTAAGTCTTCAGGCATCATACGGCTACCCGCATCACCTTGAACATAAACTTTTTTCACACGACCACGGTCAACGAAGTCGTTAATGTATGAACCACCCCATGCAATACGCATTGTATTGTTGATGTCAGCAATGCTCACACCCATTGCGCCAGCTTGAGCCTGATCTACATTAATTTGATACTGAGGTGTATCTTCTTGACCATTTGGACGTACACCCATAAGGCGTTTATCTTGTGATGCAAGACCTAAAATCGTGTTACGAGCGGCGATCAGTTTCTCATGGCCTTGACCACTTGAATCTTTAAGCTGTAAGTTAAATCCAGCAGTTACACCCAATTCAGGCATCGCTGGTAGTTGTAATGGCATGATATAAGATGCGTCTTTAACGATCATATTTAATGCCATACCACGTTTAATTAATGCACCGATTTGAGTTTCTGGTGATGTACGCTTGCTCCAGTCTTTTAACTTAACAAATCCAATACCAGCATTTTGACCAACACCTGTGAATGAGAAACCAGAAACGGCAAAGACAGACTCAACAGTGTCTTTTTCATTCATAAAGAAGTTTGTCATGGTATCAATCACTTTACCTGTGCGGTCAAGCGTTGCATTAGGAGGTAGTTGAACAAGTGTCATTACAACGCCCTGATCTTCTTCTGGTAAGAATGAAGATGGGAGTTTTTGGAACAAGAATACTAAAAGGGCAACTACAACAGCATAAAGAACGCCAGAGAAGATTTTGCCTTTAAGCATGCGACTAACACCATTTTGGTAGCTATGCGACATGCGGTCAAAACCATTGTTAAAGCTTCTAAAGAAACGAGCAAAGATATTATTACTTGGTTCTTTATTCGGATCATGCTGTTTTAAAATAGTTGCACAAAGTGCAGGGGTGAATGTTAACGCTACAATTAGCGATAGAACCATTGCTGTTACAAGAGTAATCGAGAATTGACGATAAATTACACCCGTTGTACCACCAAAGAAGGCCATTGGTACGAATACCGCTGTCAATACACTGGTAATACCCACTAATGCACCAGAAATCTGCTGCATTGAACGAGAAGTTGCCGTAACCGGATCGGTATGGTCTTCGCTCATTACACGTTCAACGTTTTCGACTACAACAATGGCGTCATCGACCAGAAGACCGATTGCCAATACCATAGCGAACATGGTTAAAGTGTTAATCGAGAAACCGAAAATATTAATAACAGCAAATGTACCTAATACAACTACTGGAACTGCAAGCGTTGGAATAATCGTTGCGCGCCAGTTTTGTAAAAATAGGAACATGACGATGAATACCAAAATCACAGCTTCAATTAATGTGTGTACTACACTTTCAATTGAAAGACGGATAAATGGAGTCGTGTCATAAGCCAATTTATCAGCAAGACCTGCTGGATAGTTCTTACGTAATTCAGATAAACGTTGTTCAACAGCAGCAGCTGTATCTAGTGCGTTCGCACCTGTTGCAATTTTAATTGCAAGACCGCCTGCTGGTTTACCATTAAATTTTGAGTCGAACTGGTAGTTATCAGAACCTAACTCTACGCGAGCAACATCTTTTAAACGAACTTCAGCACCAGATGCTGTGTTCTTTAAGAAGATATTTTTAAACTGCTCAGGAGTCTGTAACAAGCTTTGTGCGTTTACTGTTGCGTTAAGTACTTGACCTTGTACGGCAGGTGCGCCACCTAACTGACCTACAGCAACTTGCGAGTTTTGTGCTTGTAACGCAGTCGCAATATCACTTGGAGTGAGTTGATAACTTGTTAGTTTGGCCGGATCAAGCCAAATACGCATTGCGTATGAACCACCAAATACTTGTACCTCACCAACACCAGCAACACGGCTAAGCGGTTCTTTAATTGTCGAGTTTACATAGTCTTTAATGTCTGAGTCTGAAAGGCTGTTATCTGGTGAGTAAAATGCAATAACTTGCAAGAAGCTTGCACCAGATTTAGTAACAGTTACACCTTGACGTTGTACGTCTTCAGGTAGAAGAGCAGTTGCAGATTGCAATTTGTTTTGAACCTGAACTTGTGCAATATCAGGGTCAACTCCTTGCTCAAAGTTTAACTGAATAGATGCCTGACCATTACCAGCACTGTTAGATGAAATATAGCGTAAGCCATCAAGACCATTCATTTGTTGTTCAATGATCTGGGTTACGGTATTTTCAACGGTTTCAGCCGATGCACCAGGGTAAGTCGCAGCAATTGTGACTGTCGGTGGTGCAATCGTTGGATACTGTGCAATAGGCATTTTTGTTAGCGTGAGAATACCCGCCAACATAATGACTAATGCAATCACCCACGCAAAGATGGGGCGATGAATAAAAAATTGTGCCATTCAATCTACCCCTTATGCATTTGAAGCTGCTTTCTGTTCTGCTTGAGGTTTACCTGATTGAGCCGGTTTAGCAGCATTTGGTGCTGCACCTTGAGGATTTGCTGGTTGAGCTTGATAAGGTTTTGCCGATACTTCTTGCCCTTCTTTAACTTTGGCAACACCATCAACAATGACTTTATCACCGGCTTTTAAGCCGTTTGTCACAATCCAGTTCTGTCCTTGAACACCTGAGGTTTCAACAGGACGACTCTCAACAGCCCCTTTAGCATTAACAAGCATTGCTACAGCTTGACCTGTAGGTAGACGTGTAATGGCTGCTTGTGGGATCAGATAAGCATTTGGAACAACACCCTGAACAATTTGTGCAGTGGTATACATACCCGGAAGCAATAAATGATTCGGGTTAGAGAATACGGCACGTAATGTAATTGTTCCTGTATCTTGGTTTACAGAAGCATCAGAGAAAGCAAGCTGGCCTTCGATCGGGTAGGTAGAACCATCTTCAAGCTTTAATTTTACTTTCGTGTTGTTACTATTATTCAGACTGCCTTTACTCAATTGTTGACGTAAACGCAATAATTCAGCACTAGATTGATTAATATCAACATAGATTGGATCTAACTGTTGAATTGTCACTAATGGATCAGTCTGATTTGCAGTAACCAAAGCACCAGCTGTTACTGTCGAACGTCCAGATTGCCCAGAAATAGGAGAGCGAATTGTAGAATAACCAAGATCTACATTTGCATTTGTTACTTGAGCCTTAGCTGCAGCAACTTGTGCTTCTGCAACATTAACTTGACCAAGTAAATCATCGTATTCCTGTTTAGACACAGCATTACTAGAAACAAGTTGTTTGTAACGATTTAACTTGGTACGTAGTGAAGCTAGATTTGCCTGTTGTTGTAGGAGAGATGCTTTTGCATTTTCTAACGTTGCGCGGTTCGTTCTAGAGTCAAGCTCATAAAGTGCCTGACCTTCACGAACGTAGCTTCCTTCAGCAAATAAACGTTTTAAAATCACGCCACTTGTTTGAGGGCGAACTTCAGAAATTTGATATGCTGAAGTACGGCCTGAAAGCTCAACGCTTTGTTCAACACTTTGTGGTTGAGCAACAATAACACCTACTTCTGCAGGCGGCATTTTCTGAGCAGCAGCAGCTTGCTGTTTCTCATCGGAGCCTTTGCTACAACCAACAAGTGCGATACTTGTTGCTAATGCGCAAGCAGTAAGGGCTGGTGCCCAAAGCTTAGCCGACATCATTGTTCCACCTCGTTTAGATAAAATCTAAAAATATATTTGTTTTCTACTTAACCTACTTTGTGTTTGTAATAACCAGAGCCAAAGCAGTGCAATCCAAATAAAACCAATGCCCCAACCAGCGAGTACATCTGTTGGGAAATGAACTCCTGCATATATTCTTGAAAGCCCCATACACACAAACCAAAGACAGGAGATCAAAACAATATAAGGAGAGTTAGTGTTGTGCTTATGGCATAACATAATCATTGCCAGACAAGCCAGTGTTGATGCATAAACACTGTGTGCACTTGGGAACGATGCACCGTAACTTTCAACAATATGATATGCCGCAGGAGGTCTAGGCCGGTTAACACACCATTTGAGCAGCCAACCAATGGTGATACTGCCGATAACTCCCAAGCTAATGAAAATAACAGTAATAAATTTTTTATACCATGCTAAATATACACATACTAGAAAGGATAAAAAACATACAAAAGGCATGCCGCCTACGCGTGCAAGAAAGGTAGTTATACTATTAAGATAATCTAAACGATGATGACTCAATGTTTGAACGGTGAGCAAGTCCAAAGATTGAAGACTTGGTACAAAAAGACCAAGAACACCTAATCCTAAAAAAACACAACCAATACAAAGCAATAGATAGGGCATAAACACACCTTTGCTCATTCATATAGTTTTTTCACTATTGAACGCCGTTGGAAGTGTACTTGCCAGTACACTTTTTTTCAAGCCTGATAGATCATCGTAAATTCATTTTGAAATTTTTTTAACATTTGGAAAAACAATCACAACAAAATTGACGAAATTCACATTTTATGTACAAAGCAAAACTCAGTGTTCTGCTTTTTTACCGCTACTGGCTTGTGTATTTTCTTCGAGTTCTAGTGGCTGTTTGGGTGGCCAAAAGAAATCGCTTGGACGTGTAAGAAAATGGGTCATGACTAGTTTGGCTAAAGGTTTCCATTGTTCAAAGCGAACTCGGCGTGCGCGTAGGGCTACAATAATCGTTAAGGTGAAACTTACGAATAAGTTGGTGAGGCCGATACATAGCACACCTAAAAACGAAACTATAATCAAACCAATATCAGGGCTACCATTAATGGTCATTAAACCTTGTATGAAGTTCGCCGAAGCAAAGGCAATATGTCGAATATCAAGAGGTAGACCAAGGATGAAACCTATGGTTCCCATACTTCCTAGCATCACACCAAATAGAAAGTTACCCGCAAGAGCACCTAAGTTAAGTTCAATATATTCAGCAAAACGATTAAGACGTTCTTGTCCAAATAAGTTCCTTAAACGGCGGTGTGCTTTTAAACGCGGCCCTACTTTTCTATAAACAGCCATATTATCGAAATAGCCTGCGATAAGCCCTGACAAGAACAAACACACACCTGCGATTGCTGCATGTGGAACTGCTAACGACGTAAAAGGATTTAAGCTATGTAATAAATAGGTTGCTTTGGTGTGGGTTAATAAAGGCTCATCTAGGTAAAACTGCCAAGCAAAAGTAATCAGGGCAGCAGTGGGAATCGCAATTGAGATGTTACCCAAAATAGCAATAAACTGAGTTCGAATAATATTAATAATAAGCGCTGCTAATTCTGCAATTTGTGCAGTTTTAGAACCTTTACGTTGCTGTACAGTTGCAGCGAGTGCAGCAGCAGTCATCGCAGGTTGTTTTGTTGCAACGGTAAAGTGCAGTACGTGAATCAGAATAAAGCCAAGTGAATAATTCATACTGAACGTAAAAGCTTGCATGAGCGGTGCCATGGTCATTCGTGCAGCAAGAATCTTTAATGTTGCCATGCAGGCAATAATGACACCTGCACCAGCAGCAGCTTTGTACATTCCCCAAAAGCCTTTAGTGTCTGTACTTACATAATGTTCACCGGTGCGGCTCGCATTCTCTGTAACCTGAAATGCGATGAGTTCACTGGTGGTGCTTAATAAAGAGCGAACACTTTTTTCACTATAATGGGCTTTAGTTAAGTCCGAAATTAGGTTTCCTAAAGAAACGTAGCGTCCTTCACTGTCGTCTACAACTAGATAAAGTAATAATTCAATTCGATCTAAACACTGCTCAAGTAAAGACAACAAATAAGTCAAACTTAAACTAACACCGATTCTTTTGGTGGCCCGACGTATTTTTAAAACAACATCTCGACATTGTTCTAACATTACAAAGGCTTGCGAAGCATCTGGAGGTACTGTTACGACAGTGTCATGTTGAGAAATATCTTGTTTTTTATATTTTTCGATAAACTCAATGATTTCACGGTTTTGTACCAAAAAAGGTGATTCGTATTCAGTTAGTTCTGGTTGAGCATTAATAAACTCGGGATAAAGACCAATACCGCTAATCCGATAAGACAAGACGGTAATAGCCTTAATCATTTCACGTTGAATAGCGTGTTTTTCATCGACGTTACTATTACTTTGTCCAATAAGTCCGAATAACGTTGCCCAATTTTTATCATCAATATGATTCAACCAGATTGAATCACTTTCTAAATAGAAAATTTTCCCAATCAAAATTTTGAGTTGACTTGAATCTTCAATAAGTGGCAGGAAATGGCCACCGAGTCTTTGCCCAAGCTGATTCCAGAAACCATCTAAAGACAGAATGCCGCTATCTGCATATAAGCTCACTTGCTTATATTGATTAATTAAACGTAATAAAAAAGATTGTAAGAGAGCTGAAGCGGTAGGGGTAAGTAAAAGGCTGTCAATAAATGCTTGTATTTTTTGTTGTATCTCCTCCGTATCGTGAGGATCGGATGGCCGTAAAGCATTGACTAAATCAATAAGTATATTTTCATCAATAACAGCTTGAGGATTTTCAAGCTGTTTCTGGATTTTTAAAAAATGATCTGAAAAATTTATATGCATAGGCAAAATAGTATCTACTGTATTCGATGTAATGCAAGCCGAGTTAAATTCATCAATGCCTGACGATAAGGTGTATCAGGTAAGATGGATAAGGCTTGCAGTGCTGCTTCTGTTTCTTCTTGGGCACGACGCTGGCAATAATCTAAAGCACCAGACTTTTGTACAATTTCAATGACTTTTGATAATTGGTCAACCCCACCAGTCGCAATACTACGACGAATTATGGCGTGTTCTTCACCATTTGAATGTGCTAATGCTGAAATTAACGGTAAAGTCGGTTTACCTTCCATCAAATCATCACCAATATTTTTACCTAATGTTTCAGCATCCGACGTGTAGTCTAAAATATCGTCAATAATTTGGAAGGCATTTCCGAAGTGACCTGCAAATAATCTTAAAGGTTCACGATAGGCTTCTTGGCCCGCCAAAATAGCAGCACCTTCAGTTGCAAGTTCAAATAAACGAGAAGTTTTACCGTGAATAATTTTTAAATATGTTTCTTCAGTTGTATCTGGTTGATGCTGAGATTGAAGCTGTAGTACTTCACCTTCTGCAATTTCACATGTACCTGTTGAGAAGTCTTTTAATAAGGTCATGTTGTTTAAGTCGACCAATAGGTCAAAAGCGCGAGCAATAAGGAAATCACCCACTAACACGGCAGTTTGGTTGTTCCAAGTTGCATTGGCAGTAGGACGGCCACGGCGAAGCCCCGATTCATCGACCACATCATCATGCACTAAAGTTGCGGTATGGAGCATTTCAATAATGGCTGCCAGACGCTGTGCATTTGCCATGTTCTCTAAACCACAAGCACGTGCTGCAAGTAAACACATGATTGGGCGCATACGTTTGCCACCAGCTTCAACAACATGTTTACTGACCGACATGACCAAGCCGACTTTTGAGCTAATTCCTTCATTAATCAAGTGATCCATCGCAGCAAAGTCTGTAGCAACAGGAGCGAGAATGTCTTGCTTAAAATCGATGACCATATGAAGAAAAACCCCGTATAGGTAATAATTGGCGTTAGTGTATCAATTAAAAGTGCATTAAACAGGGAAACAAGCAATTGATATTCATCATTGTATATTCATGAAGAGTTCTTTGTTCTTTATTTCGGCAAAACGATGTGTTTCCGACAAAACAATAAATTTTAATAACGTCAACATGAATACAGCTTGTTCTTGTTGCAAGTTGTGATTGGAACTTTATTTTAAATTCTATTCAGAATCAATGAAAAGTACCAAATTCGAATCGAAGCTGTTTTTATTGTGTAAGAATAACCCCTTCTAGTTGTATAGATAAAGATAAAGCACTTGTCGTTTGATCAAATTTCACTTAAAATCTGTCGCCTTGTATAACCCCAGTGGCGTTCGTTTTAAGATCGATATATCCCTTTATCGACACGACGACACGGGCTGATTGGAGTACATTATGTACGCAGTAATCCAAAGCGGTGGTAAACAGCACCGTGTAGTTGAGGGTGAAACCCTTAAAGTTGAATTATTGAAAGCTGAGTCTGGCGCAACTATTACATTTGATGATGTATTAATGGTTGTAAATGGTGACAGCATTCAAATCGGTGCTCCAGTTGTAGCTGGCGCTAAAGTAACTGCAGAAGTGATTGGTCATGGTCGTCACGACAAAATCCGCATTATCAAAATGCGTCGTCGTAAACACTACCGTAAGCAACAAGGTCACCGTCAATGGTTCACTGAGTTGAAAATTACTGGTATTTCAGGCTAATCACGAGGAGTAAGAGACATGGCAACTAAAAAAGCCGGTGGATCGACGAAGAACGGTCGTGATTCAAACCCAAAAATGTTAGGTGTTAAAGTTTACGGTGGTCAAACTGTAACTGCTGGTAACATCATCGTTCGTCAACGTGGTACTGAATTCCACGCTGGTGCAAATGTTGGTATGGGTCGTGACCATACTTTATTTGCTACTGCTGACGGTGTAGTAAAATTCGAAGTGAAAGGTCAATTTGGCCGTCGCTACGTAAAAGTTGAAGCTGTTTAAGTTTTAGCTTTAAAAAAAAGCCCACATTTTGTGGGCTTTTTTTATGGAACTTCATTAATTTTATCTTCATCATGATGAATGAAATTCTACAAACAATATGAATAACATAACAAAATATCTTATTTTCTCAATGATTAGCACTGAGTTTGTCGGTTAATATGGGTCATGAAATGAAGAGCTTATTCTGCTTGTTCTAATCAAAGCTTAATAGGTTATCTTACAGCAACTAAAAAGGTGATGACATGAATATGCTTCGTAAAACCATGTGTGCTATTACACTCAGCGCGTCAGTGCTTGCTCCTGTAATGAGTACTACAGCGTTCGCTGCACCAGTAGCAGCACCGGAGCAACAGGCAATTGGGAACTTGGTAAATCAGTTGTCAGGATTACAACGTTTAACTGCCGATTTTGAGCAAACAACGAAATCTAATACAAAAACTGTGGTACAGAAAAAAGGTTTAGGTGCTCAGCATATGAACCAGACGTTTAAGGGATCTATGAAAGTTGAACGTCCAGGGAAATTTTATTGGGAAACTGTGAGCCCGTCTAAACAGACTATTGTAACTAGTGGTAAAACAGTCTGGATTTATGATCCTGATTTACAACAAGCCGTACGTCAAAGCTTAGATTCTCAAGTAGCCGATACACCAGCTTTATTGCTCTCTGGTAATACTAATCAAATCATGAAGTCTTACCGAGTGACTCAGCCAGATAAATCTAAATTATATTTCACGTTGTTCCCTAAAAAAGAAGATGGCGCTTTTCAAAGTTTAACGATTAGTTTTGGTGCAAACAAAGCACCTACGTTAATGGTGCTACAAGATTCTTTAGGTCAAACCACTTACGTGAAATTTAATAATGTGAAAGTGAATGCTTCAATTCCAGCTTCTACTTTTAATTTTACGCCTCCTAAAGGCACCGATATTATTGATCAATAATTATTCTGACTCTTTAAGAAAGCCACCATTTCAGGTGGCTTTCTTTTTATATATCAACCCTAGATACATTTTTTAACCCCGTCTTATTCTTACGCTTTGTATAGTGATAAAAGAGAATATACGGGGATTAACATGCGACTTTACGACAAGAAAATTATTTTCATTCTTCCTATAGTAGCTGCCATGGTGGCAGTAAGTGGCTGTCAGCCAAAATCTGCAGCTAAAGATGAGCAACCCGCATCTAGTGCTTCAGTAAAAGAGCAAAAACAAGCAGAAGTTCCTGTTATTCAGGCAAAAGTAATTCCAGTAAAATTACCAAAGTCTAAAGTTTGCCTTGAAGATGGCTGTACTGAATATGATTTCCAGACAGTACAAACGAATGAAAAATGGATTAATGATTATTTTACGAACCGTATAAAAAAGGCAGACCCAAATGCATTTGCAAACTTGGCTGATAAACCTGTTGAAGTACCAGAGGGAGAGCCTCGTTCAAGTCAAAGTGCAATTTATGTTCGTTATTTAGGACAAAATTATAATCTTGCAACCTTTGCCTTACAGACATACTCTTACTCTGCAGGTGCAGCACATGGCATGTCACATCAAGAATTCGTAAATTTCGATTTATTAAATAAAAAGCACATTACTGTTGCTGAGCTTATTAAGCCAGATGTAGAAAAACAACTTGTTGATGCACTTTTTGATGCGAATACCAACTGGCTTCAAGACCATAATATTACCCGTGAAAAACTGCAGTTAAGTGATAATTACTACTATGGTGCCAATGGGATTGTTTTTGTTTATCCAGTTTATGAATTGGCTTCTTATGCAGAGGGTATGACTGAATTAACACTGCCGTATTTTGAGTCAGCTAAGTTCATTAAACTTGAGTATTTACCAAGTGTGCCAAACTACAACATGTAAAATACGTGGTCTCTTCTCGGAATTGTGTGAAAGCTATTCGATATGAAGATGATCACTATATTTTTTAGTGCTAAGGGCTTACACTATAGCCAGTTTTTTACCCATATTATGATTAATTATGATCGACCCTAAGTTACTCAGAAATAATATTGAAGTCGTTAATGCAGCTTTAGCAAAACGTGGTGTTCAGCTAGATGTCCAAGAATGGGCATCTTTAGAAACTCGCCGTAAAGACTTGCAATCAAAAACTGAAAAGTTACAGGCAGAGCGAAATGCCGGTGCTAAACAAGTGGGTCAGATTAAAAAATCCGGTGGCGATGCTTCTGAAATCATGGCACGTATGCAGGCCATTGGTGATGAGATTAAAGCTGCTGAAGTTGCTTTATCAGAACTACAAAATGAGATTGAGCAAAAAGCACTAAGCATTCCTAACTTACCAGATGAATCTGTTCCAGTTGGTAAGGATGAAAGTGATAACGTTGAAATCTCAAAATGGGGTACACCTCGTCAGTTCGATTTTGAAATCAAAGATCATACTGATTTAGGCGAGTGGATGGGCGGCCTAGAGTTTGAAACTGCGACCAAACTTACCGGTTCACGTTTCAGCGTGTTGAAGGGGCCTTTAGCGCGTCTACAACGTGCTTTAACTCAGTTCATGCTTGATACCCATACTTTAAAGAATGGCTATACTGAAGCTTACGTACCTTATTTGGTTAATGCTGACTCACTTCGTGGGACAGGACAATTACCAAAATTTGAAGAAGATTTATTTAAACTTCAAGGCGAAAAAGAATACTATCTTATTCCTACAGCTGAAGTTCCTGTCACAAACTTTGTTCGTGACGAAATCATTGATGCAGACCGTTTACCATTAAAATATGCAGCGCATACACCATGTTTCCGTAGTGAAGCTGGTTCTTATGGTCGTGATACACGTGGTTTAATCCGTCAACACCAATTTGATAAAGTTGAAATGGTGCAAATCGTTAAACCTGAAACATCTATGCAGGCACTTGAAGAACTCACTGCACATGCTGAGGGCATTTTGCAGGCACTTGGTTTGCCATACCGCAAAATTTTGCTCTGTGGTGGTGATATGGGCTTTGGTGCGATGAAAACTTACGACTTAGAAGTATGGGTTCCAAGCCAAAATACATATCGTGAGATTTCAAGCTGCTCTAATATGGGTGATTTCCAAGCACGTCGTATGAAAGCGCGCTTCCGTATGGATCAGAAGAAGACTGAATTAGTGCATACGCTAAACGGCTCAGGTCTTGCAGTAGGACGTACTTTGCTTGCAGTTATGGAAAATTACCAACGTGAAGACGGCTCAATCGAGATTCCAGAAGTATTACGCCCATATATGGGTGGTGTAACGTTTATTGACTAAACTTTGCATCTAAATTGTGCACGTTTTTTGCTTAAACATAATCAGATGATTGATGTAGAGGTTTAAGGTGGATATTTTTCCAATCTCTTTGAAGTTGCAGCAGCAACATTGTCTGATTGTGGGCGGAGGGCATATTGCTTTACGCAAGGCAACTTTATTAGCTAAGGCGGGGGCAATAATTGATATTGTTGCTCCTGAAATTGAAGAACAGCTTCTGCAATTAGTGGCAACAACAAATGGTCAGCATTTTGTTGACGTTTTCTCTGAGAAGTTTTTAAGTACACCATATCGACTCGTCATTGCCGCGACCAATGATCCGCAAGTCAATAAAACAGTCTTCGAGCAATGTGAAGTACGTAATTTACTCGTAAACAGTGTTGATGATATTCCACATTGCCGTTTTATGGTTCCTGCGATTATTGACCGTTCACCTTTAGTGATTTCGGTTGCTTCAAATGGGACATCTCCTGTTTTATCTCGTCAAATCCGCACACAGTTAGAGACATCCATTCCGCATGGAATGGGGAAGTTAGCTGAGTTTTCAGGAAAATGGCGAAATAAGGTTAAAGAAAAAATTTCTAATCCCGATGAACGCCGTATTTTTTGGGAAAACTTGTATGCAAGTCCCTTAAAAGAGCAGGTTTTTAACGATAATCTAGATGTTGCCAACAGTATGCTTGAACAAGCATTAGAGGCATGGAAAGCACCTAAAGGTGAAGTTTATTTAGTGGGTGCAGGTCCTGGTGATCCCGAACTGCTTACCTTAAAAGCTTTACGTTTAATGCAGCAAGCTGATGTGGTCATTTATGATCGTTTAGTATCTCAACCCATTTTAGAGTTATGCCGTCGAGACGCGACAAAAATATATGTCGGAAAAGCTCGCTCAAATCACTCGGTTCCCCAAGATGGGATCAATGCTTTACTCGTTGAATATGCTCAACAAGGAAAGCGTGTTTGTCGTTTAAAAGGCGGTGATCCGTTTATTTTTGGGCGTGGTGGTGAAGAGATCCAAGAATTATTCCAAGCTGGTGTGCCATTTCAGGTGGTTCCGGGTATTACGGCAGCGTCAGGCTGTTCAGCTTATGCGGGTATTCCACTCACTCATCGTGATTATGCGCAGAGTGTACGTTTTCTAACTGGCCATTTAAAAGAAGGCTCTCCTGAGCTTCCTTGGAATGAGCTGGTATATGAGAACCAGACTTTAGTTCTCTATATGGGCTTAGTAGGCTTGGAACGTATTTGTGAGCAATTAATCGCTCACGGACAGCGCCCAGATATGCCAGTTGCATTAATTTCAAAGGGTACAACCCCTGAACAAAAGGTTGTGGTGGGGTCACTTGCTGATATCGCATCTAAAGTGACAGAACATCAAATTCATGCGCCGACTCTCACGATTATTGGTGAGGTCGTACGTCTGCGTGAACAGTTACAGTGGAACTAGTGGGCTAATAATTATCTTCGATCAAGTTAATGATTGCCTGAGCTAACCAACAAGTAATTTAAGTGAGTAATTAAGTGATTCATGTTGTTCTATACGAGCCTGAGATTCCTGCAAACACAGGAAATATTATTCGACTATGTGCGAATACAGGGGCTCAATTGCATTTGGTTAAGCCTTTAGGTTTTGAGCTTGATGATAAAAAGCTTAAACGTGCAGGGCTTGATTATCATGAATGGGCAAGAATGCAGATTTGGGACAATATTGAAGCATGCCTCGCAGACTTAAAGTCAAAAGGTGTTGAGCATGTCTTTCCTCTAACGACGAAGGGTTCTGCAACTCCGCATACAGTTGATTTGAATCGACCTGTGGCTTTACTGATGGGGCCAGAAACACGCGGCTTGCCTGAGCATGTTCGTTTGATGTTCCCTCAAGAGCAGTGGATTCGCTTACCAATGGCTGAAAACTCTAGAAGTTTGAATTTGTCTAACGCAACGGCTGTAATTGTTTACGAAGCATGGCGTCAGCAAGGTTTTAAAAATTTAGGTTAGTTTTTCAAATGCTAAAAAATAAGGCCCTAGGTGGCCTTATTTTTTGGTCTAATTTTATTTAAGCTTGTTCTAGTACTTTTTCATCATAGATGAT
This sequence comes from Acinetobacter genomosp. 33YU, assembly GCF_001990725.1. Taxonomy (NCBI): domain Bacteria; kingdom Pseudomonadati; phylum Pseudomonadota; class Gammaproteobacteria; order Moraxellales; family Moraxellaceae; genus Acinetobacter; species Acinetobacter genomosp. 33YU. Next base: position 254,257 of record NZ_LFZQ01000001.1, read on the forward strand.
TTGTGCTGCTAAAACTTGCTCAATGTTTGTTTCAGCCCATTCCTTTAATTGGAATGCCATTGAAGCGACATTTTGGCCTAATGGTGTAAGTGAATAGTCAACACGAATAGGTGAAGTGTCTTGAATCTTGCGTTCGATAAAGCCATCTCTTTCTAGCATTTTTAACTTTTGTGACAAGACTTTAGGTGAAATACCTTGAATATTCTTTTTGAGTAAATTGAAGTGGTGCGTTTCTTCCTCAAGAATATTTAAGATGAGTAAAACCCACTTATCTGCAATTTTTTCAAAAAATAAACGAGCAGGGCAATGTTGTTGAAAAATATTGTATTTTAGACATTCATTCATACCATTTACCTACTTATTTCTAAAAAAATATACTAGTTACCAAGTGGTAACTAATTGACACCTAGTTTCTAAAATATATCATAAAATGGAATTTAATAAAACACAGGTTTCTCCCATGTCTAATTCTAATATTGCGGTTGTATATTTCTCTGGTTATGGCCACACGAAAGTAGTTGCTGAAACTTTTGCTAATGAAATTAATGCTCAACTTATCCAGATTGATCAGGAAGGTAATATTACTGAGCAAGATTGGGAAACATTAAACAATGCAAAAGGTATTGTTTTCGGTGCTCCAACTTACATGGGTACAGCACCATGGCAATTTAAAAAATTTGCTGACGCAACTTCAAAAATTTGGTTTACACGTGGTTGGGAAGATAAAGTATTTGCAGGCTTTACCAATAGTGCAAGTCTAAATGGTGATAAGCAAGTTACGCTTATCCAATTACAAACTTTAGCATCACAACACGGCGGTATTTGGGTGAGTCTTGGATTGCCGCCATCAAATACAAAAAGTGCAACACGTGAAGATGTAAATAACCTAGGCGGTTCAGTAGGCTTACTTGTTCAGTCGCCATCTGATGCAAGTGTAGACGAGATTCCAACAGGGGACTTGGAAACAGCAAAACTTTATGCAAAACGCGTACAAGGTATTGTAAATAAAATATTTGGATAATAAGTCCATAAAAAAAGGCGCTTTAAGCGCCTTTTTTATTATTCATGCTCGTTGTGTTGAGGAGCATTGTATTTAAAGCCTTTGGTCTTGTAAGCAAGATAACCTACACCAACCACTGCCCAAGCCAAGCCAATTTGTAAAGCAAGCTTGTCAATTTCTAACCACATTAGGAACACACTGGCAAAGCCAAGCGTCGGTACAATAATGTAATTAATAATATCTTTAACAGATTTGTTTTTACCATCTCTAAGCGCATAGCGCGAAATTACAGAGAAGTTCACAAAACTAAAAGCAGTTAAGGCCCCGAAACTAATTAAGTTAACAATATGTTCAAGGTCTAAAAAGCCAGCAGACAACGCAACTACACCAACAATAAGAATGTTGTAAGTTGGGGTATGTAGTCTTGGGCTAATATGACCAAACAACTTTTTATTGATAACGCCATCACGTCCCATAACATACATTAAGCGAGATACACCAGCATGTGCTGAAATACCCGATGCCATTACTGCAACCACGGCAAAGTATAAAACTAATGTTTTAAATGCAATGCTACCAATTGCTGCAACCATCACAGGTTGTGATTCATCTAAAGGCTTGAAGTAAGTATTAGGGTTGCTCGGGAAATACAGCTGGATAAAGTAAGTGCTTATGATAAAAATGACACCAGCAAGAAGTGCTGTTGAAAAAATCGCTTTTGGAAGCGTTTTTTCTGCATCTTTTGTTTCTTCAGCAAGTGAAGATAACGCATCAAAACCTGTAAAAGAAAAGCACAGTACTGTTGCACCACCAATCAAAGCACTAATAGAGGTCATATCATTCCAAAAAGGAGTGAGTGACCATAATTCAGCTTTATCCGGATTTAGAGTACCGTCCGCATATACACCTTGGGTCAGCAAGGTATACACTTGATAAACAAAGTAAAAAATAACACCGAGTTGAATAACTACAATTGTGCTGTTAAAGCGAGCAACAAAACGTGCGCCGAATAAGTTAATAACAGTCATTAATGCAGTTAAGCCAATAACCCATAACCAATTATTTACTTCCGGAAACAATGCTCTTAAATAAATATCGGCCAAAATGATATTGACGAGTGGTGAAAGTAAATAATCTAGCCAAGATGACCAACCCACCATAAAACCAACATTAGGGTGAATTGACTTTTGGGCATAGGTATATGCTGATCCTGAAGAAGGATAGCGTTTGATCATGTGTCCATAACTGATCGACGTCAATAAAATCGCAACTAACGCAAAAATATAAGAAGTAGGTACATGACCACCACTTCGTTCTGATACTAAACCAAAAGTATCAAATAAAGTTAATGGTTGAATATAAGCTAAACCAATAATAATGATGTGCCATAGCACAAGATTCTTTTGGAGCTTAGCTGTTGGTTTAGTCCCAGATAAGTTTGTCAACGGCGTTATCCTCATAATCGTTGATCAAGGATCAGCTTGGTGTTAAGGATCGTTTGAGACGAACGATCCCCCCTACATAAAAGATAAAGTGCGCCAATCTATCCTAAATTGATGCAAATTGTCAGTACTTTCGTGGAATTTTTAGCAAATTTTTTGCCATATTTCCAAAGAAAATGATGAATAAAAATTCATAGATATAAAAAAGGTCTGATTTATCATAAAAATCAGACCTTTAAGTTTTACTTTAAATATCTAAAACTTAAGTTACCAAGCTTTTTGTAAGATCTCGCGTATGTCTTTTAAGCTTGCTTCCTTAGGATTATAAATAATAGAGCCATCATTTAGTGCTTTTTCAGCAACTTCATCAAGTTGAGCTTCAGTAACCTTACCAGTTTCGCGCAAGGTACGAGGTAACTTAGTTAGGCTAAACAAGCGATCACGCATTGCTAGAATAGTCGTAATTGCTCTATCTGCACGTTGGGTTGCTGGAGTTTGGGCATAAATATCTGCACCAGCTAGAGGTAATAGTAACTCACCAATTTTCTGACCATTTACTTGTTTGTTGTATTCAAGCACATAAGGTAAGAATAGGTTCATACATAAACCGTGGGGCAGGTGAGCGACCGCACCTAATGCATGTCCTAAAGAGTGTACAAGACCTACCATCGAGTTAGAAAATGCGATACCTGCCATTGTGGAAGCTTGTGCAAGCTCTAAACGACCTTGTGAGTCATTTGGATTTTCTAAAACGTTAAATAGATTTTCACTAATCTTTTTGATACCTGCACTTGCATAAGCATCGCTGAGTGGATTGGCTGCCATACAGGTATATGCTTCCACACAGTGTGTTAATGCATCCATACCAGTCATTGCCGTCAAGTGAGGTGGTAATGTTAATGTCATGCGTGGATCTAAGATTGCAGCATGTGGCATTAAATAGTATGAAGCAAAGGCTAATTTAACATTCTTTTGTGTGTCGGAAACCACCGCAACCATAGTCACTTCTGAACCAGTACCTGAAGTGGTCGGAATCACAAAAAATGGCTTTAATGGTTTTGGTAGGTTATGAGCGCCAGAATATTGAAGAAGGTCATTTCCACCTTCTGAGACTAAAATATTGGTTGCTTTGGAGGTGTCAATAACAGAGCCACCACCAACAGCAATAATCGCATCACATTTATTTGTGCGATAAGCTTCAGCAGCAAGACGAACTACTTCAAGACTTGAGTCTGGTGGGACATCATCAAAAACATGACCAATCACCGCATCAGTCGTGCTAAATGCAGCTTCAATAGGGTTGAGTAAGCCATTTGCACGGACCCCTTTATCTGTAATGATAAGTGGACGCTTTGCACCTAAAGTTGCAAGTTCAAACGGAATATGTTCTAAAGCAGCATTACCGGCAATGACTTTTACAGGACAAAAGAATTCGTAATATGGTTTAGCCATGTTATGCGCTCCGCTTGAAGTAAGACTTAGCTACTTTTAAGTAAATATTTGCAGCTTCGTTGAATTTTTCTTTTAGGGTGAGTTCGGTTGGATATTCTTTAACTGCAAGTGACGCTACCAATTTTGGTAAAATGAGAGATTCCATTTTATTCAGGCAGCGCACTAAACGAATTGCTGCTGATACATCGCCATCAGCAATCATGCGGTCATTTGCAAATGCTTGAGCGGTACTTTCCTGAAAAGAGAACACCAAAAATGCATGTGTCACATGCTTAAAAGTGATGGTTAAATCAGGTTTTTTTTCCGCTCTTTTCAGCAGTTCTAATTGTTTATCTTCTGTCACTCGTGCAAAAAATGCTGGTCCATTTGGGAAAACATTCATTGAAAGTACAAAGTGAACAGGAAATTTAGACACTTCCTCTTGTATTTCACTATCTACCTGACTTGCCATGACTAAGCCTCGACCAACAACGTCCATCATGAGCTTAACGTAGGCAAGTTGCAGAGTGGGCTTTACAGCTTTTGTCGAAATCACTTGCTATCCCTTCTTAAAATTATGCAAAAGCAAATTTAGAGTAATTACTCTAATATATTTTTATTCCATCTCAAAATCATTTATTCAATTTTGACTTCAGGGTCATTAAAGTGACCAGATGTCTTAATATACTCAATAAAGTCCTGACAAAGTTGTTCAAATGATGGATATGGAGTCACCAAATCTTGTATGCGAACCATTTCTAAACCTGCATAACCACATGGGTTAATGGTTTGAAAACCAGTTAATGCACAGTCTAGGTTTAAGGCTAGACCATGATAACTACGACCACGACGAATTTTGAAACCTAAGGAACCTATTTTTCTGTCATTTACATATACACCTGGAGCATCAGGTTTTGCATATGCTTCAATATTATATTTCTTTAAAACATCTATCATAAATTGTTCAGCAAAACTGACTAATGTACGCACATTCCACTTCAGACGATTAAGATCAAACATGAAGTAAGCAACGAGTTGACCAGGTCCATGCCATGTCACTTGCCCACCACGGTCAGTTTGAACCACAGGAATGTTAGATGGAATTAGAATATGCTCGGGTTTTCCTGCCTGACCTTGAGTTAGAACTTCGTGATGCTGGAGTAACCACAGCTCGTCGGGTGTATTTTCATCACGTTGATTAGTCAGGTTTTTCATCAATTCGAATTTGCTTTGATAATCTTGTAAATCGTTCCACTGACGAATAATCAAAGTGGGTTTATCAAGGCTCATTAAACATTTTCCTGTGCGATGTACTTAACAGAAGAGCAACTTCACTTTTAGGTTATGAAAATATGCTCTTGATGAGTTTAAAGTATTTTGCTTAAACGATTCTAAATATTTGTAATTATTTATAATAAGCTTGATAGAAATAAAAATGCCATGACACGAAATTTGTCATGGCATCTTAAAATTAAAGTGCAGTTCTGATCTGCGGGCAAGCAGCCAAGTCTGCATACAAAGCATGAACTTGTTCCAATTCATCAAAACGTAATTGTGCGGTTAATGAATGGTATTTGCCTGTACGAGATTCTTGTACTTTTAACGTTGATTGGTCAAAGTCAGGAAAATGTTTCACTAGAATATCAACTACAGCTATACGTAATTCTTCACCCGCATCGCCAATCAGTTTAATTGGATAGTCCATTGGAAATACCCAAAGGTCTTCACGGAGTTCGCGAGATGGAGTGCGGTCTAACATAAGTAACCTCATCATGTGAAACGCCTGCATCATCGCAGGCGTTTGTAGCTCTTTCTATTAAATGGGGACTAGTGCCGAAATTTCAAGATTTCAGAACTTAGTCATTCTCTAAGAAAGAACGCAAGTGTTCAGAACGAGAAGGGTGACGTAATTTACGTAATGCTTTCGCCTCGATCTGACGAATACGTTCACGCGTTACATCAAACTGTTTACCAACTTCTTCTAAAGTATGGTCAGTTGGCATATCGATACCAAAACGCATTTTCAATACTTTAGCTTCACGTTCAGTTAAGTTTTCTAGAACTTCACGAGTTGCTTCTTTTAAGCCTTCTGAAGTCGCAGCATCAATTGGAGAAGTGATGTTCTGGTCTTCAATAAAGTCCCCAAGATGCGAATCTTCATCATCACCAATTGGAGTTTCCATTGAAATAGGTTCTTTAGCAATTTTAAGAACCTTACGAACTTTAACTTCATCCATTTCCAAACGTTCACCTAACTCTTCTGGAGTAGGTTCACGGCCCATTTCCTGCAATAACTGACGAGAAACACGGTTAATCTTGTTAATCGTTTCAATCATATGTACAGGAATACGAATTGTACGTGCTTGGTCTGCGATAGAACGGGTAATTGCCTGACGAATCCACCAAGTTGCATAAGTCGAGAATTTATAACCGCGACGGTATTCAAACTTGTCTACAGCTTTCATCAAGCCAATGTTCCCTTCTTGAATCAAGTCAAGGAACTGTAAACCACGGTTGGTGTATTTCTTCGCAATCGAAATTACCAAACGAAGGTTAGCTTCTACCATTTCTTTTTTAGCACGACGAGCTTTGGCTTCACCAATCGCCATACGTTTAGAAATATCTTTAATTTCAGCAACGCTTAAATTAAGTTCTTTCTCAATATCTGCAATCTTTTGCTGGAATGCTAGAACATCCGGACGAACTTTTTCTAAATGCGCCTTAATTTCAGCAGGAGCTTTAGCAATTTGTTCATCTAACCAAGCTGGATTAGATTCTTGTTTTGGGAAAGATGTACGGAATTGAGTACGATCCATACGACCACGACGTACTGCATAACGCATAATTTCACGTTCATTAGCACGGATTTGTTCGTGAGTTCCACGAATCATTTCTGAAATGATGTCAAATAAACGTGGAGTAAATTTAAACATCATGAATACAGTTGCCAAAGACTCAAGTGCTTCATTTGCTTCACGGCTATTACGGCCATGTTTTTCAATAATAGCTTTTGTTTGAGTCCATGCTGCTTCTAATTCAGTAAAACGAACTTTTGCAACTTCTGGGTCAGGACCTGAATCACCTTCAGAGTCATCATCACCTTCAGATTCTTCTTCCTCATCGTCATCATCAAGCTTAACTTCTTTTGTTGATTTTGAAGATGATTCGTCTTCTTCCTCAAGTTCCTCAACGTCTTCCAAAACTTCAGGAATATCTTCATCAGTTTCAGGATCGAGGTAACCAGATAAAATATCTGCAAGACGACGTTCGCCAGTTAAAAAATCATTATATTCTTTTAATACAACTTCAACCGCATTTGGCCAGTAAGCAATTGAATTCAGGACATCACGAATCCCTTCTTCAATACGTTTGGCGATGCTGATTTCACCTTCACGGGTTAATAGTTCTACTGTACCCATTTCACGCATGTACATACGTACAGGGTCTGTCGTACGTCCAGGCTCATTTTCAACCGATGCAAGTACGGCAGCAGCTTCTTCTTCAGCAACTTCATCTGCTGTGTCAGTTGACTCACCGAACATAGTATCGTCAGATTCAGGTGCACGCTCGTGTACAGGAATACCAACGTCTTGAAGCATCTGAATAATGTCTTCAATCTGTTCGCTTTCAGTAATCGAGTCCGGCAGATGATCGTTAACCTCAGCGTAAGTTAAGTAACCTTGTTCTTTGCCTCGGCTAATCAGAGCCGCTACTTGAGAAGTAGGGGAATGCATATCGCTCATCTTTGCTTACTCTTTGTTGAATCTGTGGCAGTGAAAAACCGTGCATGATAGCACAATTTGCTTGAAATGTTTTGGCTTTGATCGATGACCGTTAAATAAAAAATATCTTTGAATTCACGACTATTTTTTGAATATTGGGCTAAAATCATTTTTTTCAAGTTTAAATCATGGAAAAATTTGTATAAATCTTCGCTTATCGAAAGATTATGGTGTTTTATAAATACACAATTTTTTGGGTGAAAAACAGTACAAATGAGCAATTAAATGAAAAAAATATAAATAAAACTTGACAAGGAAAAGTAAGAAAGATAAATAGCGGCTAGACCCATTCACATTTTTTCATTATGAGGTAGTTTTAGTGTCTTCTACAGATTTTGAACTAGATGATAACTACGGCGATGATGATGATGTCGGTTTTGATGAGTCATCAGGCAAAATCAGTGCAAAAGAATCGTTGGAAAAACGTAGATTAATTGATGATCTATTGGCACAGCGTCGTTTAGAGCGTGAGTTAAAAGATTTCGATTATGATTTAGACGATGATGATCTTGATGATGAAGACTGATCAAAACTAAATAGGGCATCGTCGGCTTAAGTGCTATGCTATCGTCAATTTCTTTTAAAGTCAGGTAACACAATGAGTGCATTAGATTTAGACCAGTTAAGTGAATATCTAGATGGAGACCACAATGAGTATGGTCTAGACTTTGCTGCAACTCATGGTTTTTTGTGTGCAATTGCAGTAGGTCCTCAATTTGACCGTTGGTTAGATGAATTATTTGATAGTAACCATAAAAAGGTTCCTGCAGAGATCATTCAGCAAATCAAACTTTGGTTAGAGTCGATTCGTCAAGATTTAGCAAATGAAAATGGAATTGAATTTCCATTTGAAGTTGAGGAAGCGGATGTTGAGTCAAGTCTAGGCGATTGGAGTGTTGGGTTTGTTGATGCAATGTTCTTAAACGAAGAAGCATGGTTTGCTCCTGAGTATGAAGAACAATTGGTTGATTTAACTTTACCGATCATGGTTTTTAGCGGAATTGATGAAGAAGATCCGCAGATGGAATCTTTCCGTCGCAATGGACAGTTAATGGATGAACTGGCAGAAGAAATTCCAGATAATTTGAATGAATTATATTTGATGTATCACACTCCAAATTAATTTATTAGAAGAAATAATAAATAACGTCCTTTCTAGGGCGTTTTTTATGTTTAGGCCTTTTTAATTCTTTAGGAATGAATTCGTCTATCTAAGAGTTTTGGTCTTTAGTTTGTAGTCTTAATTAAGATGTTGAATAATATGATTTTATCATTTTATAGAGAGTAACATTGAAGCTTTTAGAAGAATCTTTGAGTGAATGATTTTTTAGAAAGGGTGGTAATAAAAATATTTTTATTATTTAGTATTTTTATATAATTTATAGAAAAGGCATTTAGAAAACCAAATGCCTTTTAATTAAAGATTATAAGCGTTTGCGTTTAGCTGCGGCAATTTGTGATTGGCGCATACGGAAACCAGCTTTTTGTTTTTCAGTTGTTTTGTCGATGCAATACACGCATGAAACACCATGTTCATAACTTGGAAGCGCAGACTCTTCCGGAGTTAAAGGCCAGCCACAAGCATGACATTTAATGTTTGCACCTTCTTCAACACCATGAGTTACAGCAGTACGTCCATCAAATACGAAACATTCACCTTCCCAAAGGCTCTCATCTGCTGGAGTTTCTTCTAAGTATTTAAGAATACCGCCTTTTAAGTGATAAACCTCTGTAAATCCTTCTTGAAGAAGTAAAGATGTTGATTTCTCACAACGAATACCGCCAGTACAGAACATCGCAATTTTTTTGTCTTTGTGTTGTTCTAACTCTTTTTTAACATACTCTGGAAACTCACGGAATGTTTCTGTTTTAGGGTCGATCGCACCTTTAAAAGTACCAGCCTTATATTCATAATCATTACGTGTATCGATTAGAATAACATCATCACGTGCAATTAAATCATTCCATTCTTTAGGATCAAGATAGTGACCAACTAAATCGCGAGGTTTTACTTCTACGCCTAAAGTTACAATTTCTTTTTTAAGTTTAATTTTCATTTTACGGAAAGGTTTATCGGAGCTATGGGACTCTTTATATTCCATCGCTTTAAAACCTTCGTTTAACAAAAATTGATGAATTTTATCAATTGCCTCACGGTCCCCAGCCACGGTACCATTAATTCCTTCGCCTGCTACAATTAGAGTTCCACAAAGGTTGATTGTTTTCACTAAGTCTAAAAGACGTTGTTGAAGATCGGCAGGATCTTGAACTTCTTTAAATTGATATAGTGCTGCAACAACCCAACCCGCGGTCGCTTGCTGTTCTACAGGTGCAAGCTGTTCTACAGTAGCGTTCATGGAAAACTCCAAATGTATTAAGATAGAAATTTAAGGCGCATATTTTAGCGCGAAAATGAGTAATAAGCGAGAAAACCATAAAAAGTATATGGTTTATTTAAGGAGTTTGTTTTGAGTAATGATCATCGAACGCTCTCTCTCACCCCATGTGCAGGGCGTTGTTCAACAGTTTTTGGTGATCAGGTATGTCGTGGTTGTCGCCGTTTTAACCATGAAGTCATTCAATGGAATACTTATACAGCAGAGCAGCGCTTGGCTGTCTGGAAGCGCTTAGATGATCAATTGAACCAAATCTTGGTACCTATGCTGCCTCATGCAAATCTCCAGCATGTCGAGGGTTTTATTCTAAGTAAGCGTGTTCGTTTGATGGAAGGGGCGAGTAAAGGCCGTAAGCTTTATCATGCCTTAAAAATCTGTGAGAAAAATAAACATCTTGCCTCAGAAAGTGGTTTGGGTATTTTAGATTCTCAAGTTAAAACAATTTGGGATGAATTTGAAAGACGCGTCTTGGCTTTGGCTAAAGCAAGTTATGAATTGGCTTGGTTAAGAGCTGATGGTATTAGTCATCATTTGTTAAATATGTTTGAAGAAGAATAATTTTTTAAAAAACTTATTTATAAAAAAAGCTGCCTCTTGGCAGCTTTTTTACATTAATGTTCTTTCGAATATTAACGCTTGATGTCACGTTGAACTTCACCAGTGTAAAGCTGACGTGGACGACCAATTTTGTAAGGGCCGCTGTGCATTTCTAACCAGTGGCTGATCCAACCAACTGTACGTGCAAGAGCGAAGATTACAGTAAACATTTCTGTTGGAATACCAATCGCTTTAAGGATGATACCAGAGTAGAAGTCTACGTTAGGGTAAAGTTTACGCTCAACAAAGTACGGGTCGTTTAGTGCAATGCGCTCAAGTTCCATAGCAAGTGCTAATTGAGGATCATTGATACCTAAAGCTTCAAGTACTTCGTCACAAGTTTGTTTCATGACTTTAGCACGTGGGTCGAAGTTTTTGTAAACGCGGTGACCGAAGCCCATAAGTTTAACTTCTTTGCGCTTAACTTTTTCCATGAATTCTGCAACGTTTTCAACGCTACCGATTTCATCAAGCATCTTAAGAACTGCTTCGTTAGCACCACCGTGAGCAGGTCCCCAAAGAGCAGAGATACCAGCAGAGATACATGCATACGGGTTTGCACCAGTAGAACCAGCAAGACGAACTGTAGAAGTAGACGCGTTTTGTTCATGGTCAGCATGAAGCGTGAAAATACGATCCATTGCACGAGCAAGAACAGGATTAACTTTGTAATCACGGTCAGCAGGAGTAGCAAACATCATGTGTAAGAAGTTTTCCGCATAACCTAAATCGTTACGTGGATAGATGAATGGTTGACCTACTGTGTATTTATAACTCCAAGCAGCAAGTGTTGGAATTTTTGCAATTAAACGAATTGCAGTGATTTCACGGTGGTTAATGTCTTCGATGTCAAGATTGTTGTGATAGAACGCAGATAATGCACCAACAACACCAACCATGATTGCCATAGGGTGAGCATCACGACGGAAACCATTGAAGAAACGGCTAACTTGATCGTGAACCATAGTGTGAGCACGAACTTTCGTATCAAACTCAACTTTTTGTTCAGCAGTTGGGAGCTCGCCATTTAATAATAAATAACAAGTTTCAAGATAGTCTGCTTGAGTTGCTAGTTGGTCAATCGGGTAACCACGGTGTAATAAAATACCTTTGTCACCATCAATGAAAGTAATTTTAGATTCGCATGCGGCTGTCGCCATAAAACCAGGATCGAAAGTAAAATGACCTTCTTTCAGTATGCTGCTCACATCAATTACATCTGGACCTAAAGTGCCACTGTAGATTGGTAATCCAATTTCTTTGCCATCAAGATGTAATACGGCTTTTTTGCCATTTGCTTCAGACATTCAATAGATCTCCTGTCCTGGTGAATGATTATCTGACTCGAAATCCTAATTTTCTCATGTGCGAATCAGACGGTGTCAAAATTTGCTATAAGATTAGTGAGTACTGAAATTTTGTCAATTATACTTATGGATAAAAAATGACGTTCCCACAGAGAGTTAGTCATTAAGACCCGAGCAAAAAAGTCAGTAAAATCACTGCATCGGGATGGTATCATAAGTCAATTCAATAAGAACGTGCAGAAAAAAAATGAAGGGTGAGTACAATTGTAAGCAAATTTATAAATAAAAAATTAGACTCAGAACTGGTTATAAAATGCCAATTTGCTTAAAAAAATCATAAAACTCAGTCTGTAATTTTAAATTGTGATTCAAAAATAACCTAATTATCACCATTTGATAATTCCAAAAGTTGTACTTTTTTTAAGTTTAATTGTTTAAAAAATAGCTTGTTGATCATGTTGTAAAAATTAAAACTCATTTTTTGTAAAAATAGTGCTCATTGTTAAGAGTCAAGTGGCTCTTTATTGCTTTTAATATAAAAAGGGTGTTAATTATTTTTAAATAAAGTTATTAAAATTAGGGTGTAAGCGCAATTTTGGTTTATCCTTTTGATTAGACTTGATGAATTATTAACTTTATCTTTAGTCTAAAACGCACTTATTTTAAATAAAGCAGTAGAAAAGATTTTTTTTATAAAAGATGAGATTAAACAAGCACATGTTTTGTTTAATTTTAACTTTGGTATAGGGAGGATCGCTGTTTGGCTATGTGAATGATTCTTATTTAATGAGTTTTTGCGGAAAAGGCAAAGTGGATTGTTTGTATTTTGATATTTCGCGTTTTATAATTCAGTGTCGTTTATAGGTTAGGCATGAGCTGTGCTTGCCTAACAATGCCAGCTTTCCTTGGAATTAATTCAACAAACTCCGGTCGGAGTTTCTACCTACAGGATGCCCGCTGTGAAAAGCAACAGACCTGTCAATTTGTCCATGGGTCAGGTGTTAGCGGTAAATTTACGCTCACCCGTGGCTATTGCATCAATTTTACACCGTTTATCAGGTGTCATCGTTTTCTTATTAGTACCAGTTCTATTATGGATTTTAGATAAATCATTATCTTCGCCAGAAGGATTTGACTACGTTAAAAATGTCGTTTTCGGAAATATCCTTGTACGTTTTGTCGTGTGGGTATTTGTAGCCGGCTTAATTTTCCACTTTATTGCTGGGGTTAAGCATTTGCTTGCAGATCTAGGTTTTGCTGAAGAACTGCAAAGCGGTCGTATTGCAGCGACAATTTCATTGATCTTATCTGTGGTAGCCATTATCGCAGCCTTTGTATGGATTATGTTCTAATGAAAAGTGCTACAGGTTTAACAGGTTCAGGTTCTCGTGATTGGTTTATCCAGCGTGTAAGTGCTGTAGTATTGGCAGCTTATACTGTTGTTCTTTTGGGTTGGATTCTCTGCAAAGGCGGATTTGACTATCAACAATGGGCTGGCTTCATGATGACATTACCAATGAAGATTTTTTCTTTATTGGCAATTTTGTCGCTTATCGCACACGCATGGATTGGTATGTGGCAGGTTTTCACTGACTACGTCACTACTCGTCAAATGGGTCCTTCAGCGAAAGGTTTACGCCTTGTACTGACTACGGCTGTCATTATTGCAGTGTTTGTGTACGCAATCTGGGGTATCCAGATTTTCTGGGCGAATTGATAGGAAGATATCATGGGCGCGATAACCCCTAAAGAAGATTATTCAAATATTCAAAACCTCACTTTCGATGCTGTTATCGTTGGTGGTGGTGGTTCTGGTATGCGTGCATCTTACCAACTTGCTCAAGCAGGTTTGAAAGTTGCAGTACTTACTAAAGTTTTCCCAACACGTTCACATACAGTTGCTGCTCAAGGCGGTATCGGTGCGTCGTTAGGTAACATGCAAGAAGATAACTGGCATTTCCACTTTTACGACACAGTAAAAGGTTCTGACTGGTTAGGTGACCAAGACGCAATTGAGTTTATGTGTCGTGAAGCGCCAAAAGTTGTATATGAACTAGAACACATGGGTATGCCGTTTGACCGTAACGCCGATGGTACAATTTACCAACGTCCGTTCGGTGGTCACTCTGCGAACTATGGTGATAAACCAGTTCCACGTGCTTGTGCTGCTGCTGACCGTACTGGTCACGCATTATTACACACGCTTTATCAAAGCAACGTGAAAATGGGTACTCAATTCTTCGTTGAATGGATCGCTCTTGATTTGATCCGTAACGAAGCAGGTGATGTACTCGGTGTAACTGCAATTGACCAAGAAACTGGCAACATCGCAGTATTCCAAGCTAAAGCAACATTGTTTGCAACTGGTGGTGCTGGTCGTGTTTACCGTGCATCAACAAACGCTTATATCAACACTGGTGACGGTCTTGGTATGGCTGCTCGTGCTGGTATTCCATTACAAGATATGGAATTCTGGCAGTTCCACCCTACAGGTGTTGCGGGCGCAGGCGTATTGTTAACTGAGGGTTGTCGTGGTGAAGGTGCAATCCTTCGTAACAAAGACGGCGAACCGTTCATGGAACGTTATGCACCGACTTTAAAAGACTTGGCTCCACGTGACTTCGTATCACGCTCTATGGACCAAGAAATTAAAGAAGGTCGTGGTTGTGGTCCAAAAGGTGATTATATCTTGCTTGATATGACTCACTTGGGTGCTGACACAATTATGAAGCGTTTACCATCTGTATTTGAGATTGGTAAAAAATTCGCAAACGTAGACATTACTAAAGAACCAATTCCAGTAGTACCAACAATCCATTACCAAATGGGTGGTATTCCTACGAATATGCATGGTCAAGTGTGCTTACCAGAACCTGGTACAGACAACTACACTAAACCTGTAAAAGGTTTCTATGCAATTGGTGAATGTTCTTGCGTATCAGTACATGGTGCAAACCGTTTAGGTACTAACTCACTTCTTGACTTGGTTGTATTTGGTAAAGCTGCTGGTGAGCACATTATCGATTACGTAACTAAGCACCATGGTGATGAATATGCACCGCTTCCAACAAACGTATTAGAGCAAACTTTAGAGCGCGTGCGTAAGTTGGATGACTCAACTACTGGTGAAAACGCTCAAGAAGTTGCTGATGCAATTCGTGATATCGTTCAAGATCACGCGGGTGTATTCCGTACTCAAGCTTTACTTGATAAAGGTGTTAAAGAGATTCTTGCTCTTGAGCCACGTGTACGTAACATCCACTTGAAAGATAAATCTAAAGTATTTAACACTGCGCGTGTTGAAGCGCTTGAAGTTGAAAACTTATATGAAGTTGCAAAAGCTACATTAATTTCAGCTGCTGCGCGTAAAGAATGTCGTGGTGCGCATACGGTAGTTGATTATGAATTACCAGCTGATCACCCAACTTATTCATACGGTCGCCGTGATGATGAGTGGATGAAACATACTTTATGGTATTCATCAGATAACCGTTTGGAATATAAGCCAGTGCGCTTCAAGCCGTTAACTGTTGATGCAATTCCACCAGCACCACGTACATTCTAATCGGGAGTATAAAGATGAGTAGAGGTACTCGTACATTCGAAATCTACCGCTATGATCCTGATAAGGATAAAGCGCCGTACATGCAAACTTTCAAACTTGAATTGACTGATAAGCACCGTATGTTGCTTGATGCATTGCTTGCTTTGAAAGTTCAAGACGAAACGTTAACATTCCGTCGTTCATGCCGTGAAGGTATTTGTGGTTCGGATGGTGTGAACATCAATGGTAAAAATGGTTTGGCTTGTTTATGGAACTTAAACGACCTACCTGAGAAAATTGTAATTCGTCCATTGCCAGGTTTGCCAGTTATTAAAGATTTGGTTGTTGATATGAACCAATTCTATGATCAATATGACAAAATTCAGCCATTTTTGATCAATAACCAACCAGCTCCACCTAAAGAGCGTTTACAGTCTCCTGAAGAGCGTGAACACTTAAATGGTTTGTATGAATGTATTCTTTGTGCATGTTGTTCAACTTCATGCCCATCATTCTGGTGGAACCCTGATAAATTCTTGGGTCCTTCAGCATTGTTGAATGCATACCGTTTTATTATCGACTCTCGTGATACTGCAACAGCAGATCGTTTGGCTCGTCTTGACGATCCATTCAGCTTATTCCGCTGTAAAGGTATTATGAACTGTGTGTCAGTATGTCCTAAAGGTTTGAATCCAACAAAAGCAATCGGTCATATCCGTAACATGTTGTTAGATCAAGCGGGTTAATTCTGCGCAAATAGGAAACGCACATCCTTGATGTGCGTTTTTTTTTAACTTTATAATACGCACCTTATACTTTAGTCGGTAAAATAGGGGTTTTTATATAAAGCACCATATATTAATAGATAAAATTGGATATGTATTTCGCCAATTTATAGATGGTATGTGTCAAAAAAATCAATCGTTCGTTAAGAACATGATACGATTTGCCACAAAGTTATAGGTGAAAAAAGCGTATACTACTGAAATTAAATTAAGTGGCACGATCTTAGATCAGTGCTTAATTTTTATGGTCAAAGTCATTTTAGAAAAGTTAATTGTATAGTTAATTTTTCTAAAAAGATTTGCAAAAAATTGCTCGGTTTTAATCGAGTATAAGGTGAGTGATGATGCCATTGAGGGCGTTGTGATTCATTAATTACCTATGGAGTTTTCTCTCTAGGTAGTATGACGCCCCATGGTCGTAAAGACCTGTTGGGTAAGTAGTGTCATTTTTACCGATTTGACATTATGCATCATGGGTGTGCTTAAAAGGCAGCCTGTAATATTTTTTGCAATAGGAAATGGGTCCACAAATGCAAGAAGTTGCTGACGCATTGCGTCTTGACACTGAACTTTCCGCTGATAGTGCAGCGTATATTGAAGAACTTTACGAGCAGTACCTGACTTCCCCAACCTCTGTAGCTGAGGACTGGCGCCAATATTTCGATAAATATCCAAAAGGTGACCAACCACACAGCGCTGTGCGTGAGCAATTCCTATTACTAGGACGTAATGCTAACCGTGTTCAACCTGTTGTACAAAGTACTGTAAGTACTGAGCATGAGCGTCGTCAAATTGGCGTTTTACAACTTATTGCTGCTTATCGCAATCGCGGACATCAAAAAGCTAAATTAGATCCATTAGGTCTTGCTAAGCGTGAAGATATTCCTGATTTAGATCTTTCAGCACATGGTTTAACCAAATCAGATTTAGACACAGTATTCAACACAGGCAATCTTGAGATTGGTAAGAGTGAAGCAACTCTTGCTGAAATGATTGAAGCAATGGAAGCGATCTATTGTGGTTCAATCGGTGTTGAATACATGCATATCGTGGACACAAAAGAGAAGCGTTGGATTCAACAACGTCTTGAAAGTGCCCGTGGTAAGTTCAATTACTCAAATGATCAAAAGAAAGGCTTCTTAGAGCGTTTAACTGCTGCTGAGGGTCTAGAAAAATATCTTGGTAATAAATACGTCGGCGCTAAACGCTTTGGTGTTGAAGGCGGCGAATCTTTTATTCCTATGGTAAACGAGATTATCCAGCGTGCTGGTGCTGTAGGTTGTAAAGAAGTTGTTATCGGTATGCCACACCGTGGCCGTTTGAACCTTCTTGTTAATATTATGGGTAAAAATCCTGCGGACTTATTTGGTGAGTTCGAAGGTAAATCAATTCATAAGAAAGGTTCAGGTGACGTTAAATACCACCAAGGTTTCTCAAGTAATGTAATGACTCCAGGTGGCGAAGTTCACTTGGCATTGGCATTTAACCCATCTCACTTGGAAATTGTTGGTCCTGTAGTTGAAGGTTCTGTACGTGCACGTCAAGTACGTCGTAGAGACATCGGCGGTGATGACGTATTACCAGTTATTGTTCATGGTGATGCTGCATTTGCAGGTCAAGGCGTGAACATGGAAACCTTCCAAATGTCACAAACTCGTGGCTATACGGTTGGTGGTACGGTTCATATCATTGTGAACAACCAAGTTGGTTTCACAACTTCTGATCCGCGTGATGCGCGTTCTACAGAGTACTGTACAGACGTTGCTAAAATGATTCAGGCGCCGATTTTCCATGTAAATGGCGATGATCCTGAAGCAGTTATCTTTGCTACTCAATTAGCACATGATTTCCGTCACGAATTCCGTAAAGATGTTGTTATCGATTTGTTCTGTTATCGCCGTCGCGGCCATAACGAAGCAGATGAGCCATCTGGTACACAACCATTGATGTATCAAGTAATTGCGAAGAAAGCAACTACTCGTACACTTTATGCTGATCAACTTGTACAACAGAAAGTACTTGATCGTGCTGAAGCGGATCAAATGGTTGAAGATTACCGTTCTGACTTAGAAGCGGGTAATCATGTAGCAAACGCATTGATTCTTGAACCAAATACCAAAATGTTTGTTGATTGGACTCCATATTTGGGCCATGACTACACAGACGATTGGGATACTTCATTCGACTTGAACCGCCTTAAAGAATTAGGCGAGGGCATGAGCAAACTTCCTGAAGGGTTTGTAATGCAGCGTCAAGTTCAAAAAGTAATTGAAGATCGCGTGAAAATGCAAACTGGTGAAACTCCTTTGAACTGGGGTGCAGCAGAAACTTTAGCTTATGCAACTTTATTAGATGAAGACTATCTAGTTCGTATTACTGGTGAAGACGTGGGTCGTGGTACCTTCTCACACCGTCATGCGAAATTGCATAACCAAGCTGATGGTTCAACTTACATTCCACTTTGTCATGTTAAAGAGAACCAACCACGTTTTGCGATTTACGATTCTTTATTATCTGAAGAAGCAGTTCTTGCATTCGAATATGGTTACGCGACTACAATTCCTAAGAGCTTGATTATTTGGGAAGCACAATTTGGTGACTTCGTAAACTGTGCTCAAGTTGTGATTGACCAGTTTATTGCTTCTGGTGAGACTAAGTGGGAGCGTGTTTGTGGTTTAACAATGTTGTTACCACATGGTTTCGAAGGTCAAGGTCCAGAGCATTCTTCAGCTCGTTTAGAACGTTTCTTACAGTTATGTGCTGAAGATAACATGCAAGTGATCACTCCAACGACACCTGCACAGATTTTCCATGCATTACGTCGTCAAGCTGTACGCCCAATTCGTAAGCCATTGATCGTAATGTCACCAAAATCTTTACTTCGTCATAAACTTGCAACTTCTACTTTAGAAGAACTTGCAAATGGTTCATTCCAAACTGTAATTGACGAAATCGATCAAATTAACAAGTCAGATGTAACTCGTCTTGTACTTTGTGGCGGTAAAGTTTATTACGACTTACTCGAAAAACGTCGTGAACAAAACTTAACTAATGTTGCAATCGTACGTATTGAACAGTTGTATCCATACCCAGAGCAACGTCTTGCGGAAATCTTGGCTGCTTATCCAAATGTGAAAGAACTCGTTTGGGCACAAGAAGAGCCGAAGAACCAAGGCGCATGGTTATTTATTGCACCGCGTTTATATGACGATATCTTAAAATCTGGCAAACAAATCCGTATCAGTTTTGCAGGTCGTGAAGCTTCTGCTGCACCAGCTTGTGGCTCACCGTACTTGCATGCAAAACAACAAGCTCAGCTAATTAATGATGCATTGGCAATCGAAGCTGAACAATCAGGAGATTCTCAATAATGGCAACCGAAATTAAAGCACCGGTATTCCCAGAGTCTGTTGCAGATGGCACCATCGCAACTTGGCATAAAAAGGTGGGTGAACCTGTATCACGTGATGAAGTAATCTGTGATATTGAAACCGACAAAGTTGTTTTAGAAGTTGTTGCTCCTGCAGATGGTAGCTTGGTTGCAATCATTAAAGGTGAAGGCGATACAGTTCTTTCTGACGAAGTTATTGCTCAATTCGAAGCTGGTGCTGGTGCAGCGGCTGCTGCTCCTGCGGCAGTAGAACAAGCAGTTGCTCAAACTCAAGCTGGTGCAGCTCCTGTTGTTGAACGTACAGAAACTGTATCTGATCAAGCTCCTGCGGTTCGTAAAGCTTTAACTGAATCTGGTATTGCTGCTGCTGACGTACAAGGTACTGGCCGTGGTGGTCGTATCACTAAAGAAGATGTTGCAAACCATCAAACTAAACCAGCTGCTAACGTTACTCCGTTAAGTGTTGCTGTTGGTGAGCGTATCGAAAAACGTGTTCCAATGACTCGTTTACGTAAGCGTGTTGCTGAGCGTCTTCTTGCTGCAACTCAAGAAACTGCAATGTTAACTACATTTAACGAAGTTAACATGAAGCCAATCATGGAATTGCGTAAGCAATATAAAGATGCTTTCGAAAAGCGTCATGGTGCTCGTTTAGGCTTCATGTCATTCTTCGTTAAAGCAGCAACTGAAGCGCTTAAACGCTACCCAGCTGTAAATGCTTCAATTGATGGCGACGATATCGTTTATCACGGTTACTATGACATCGGTGTTGCAGTATCTTCTGATCGTGGTCTTGTCGTTCCAGTATTACGTGATACTGACCGTATGAGCTATGCAGAAGTTGAAGCAGGTATTGCTGCTTATGCTGGTAAAGCACGTGACGGTAAATTATCTATCGAAGAAATGACTGGTGGTACTTTCACAATCACTAACGGTGGTACTTTCGGTTCATTGCTTTCAACTCCTATTTTGAACCAACCGCAAACTGGTATCTTGGGTATGCACAAAATCCAAGAGCGTCCTATGGCGGTAAATGGTCAAGTTGAAATCTTGCCAATGATGTACTTAGCGCTTTCTTATGACCACCGTATGATCGATGGTAAAGAAGCTGTAGGTTTCTTAGTAGCAATCAAAGAATTGTTAGAAGAGCCAGCTAAACTCATCCTTGATCTTTAATTTCTTCGAATAAATACCTACCAGGGTAGAGCGATCCTCTATCCTGGTTTATGGAGATAAAAATGTCTCAACAATTTGATCTTGTTGTCATCGGCGGTGGTCCTGGTGGTTATGAAGCTGCGATTCGTGCTGCTCAACTAGGTTTCAAAGTCGCTTGTATTGAAAAACGTATTCACAACGGTAAGCCTTCTTTAGGTGGTACTTGCTTAAACGTAGGTTGTATCCCTTCTAAAGCTTTGCTTGATTCTTCTCATCGTTATGAAGATACAGTGCATCACTTAGCTGATCACGGTATTACAACTGGTGAAGTGAATTTCGATCTTGCAAAACTTCTTGCTCGTAAAGACAAAATTGTTGACCAATTGACTGGCGGTATCGATCAATTGCTTAAAGGCAACGGTATTGAGTGGTTAAAAGGTACAGGTAAATTACTTGCTGGTAAAAAAGTTGAGTTCGTTTCTCATGAAGGTGAAACTCAAGTTTTAGAACCTAAATACGTAATTCTTGCGTCTGGTTCTGTGCCTGTAAATATTCCTGTAGCTCCTGTAGATCAAGACATTATTGTTGATTCAACTGGCGCATTAAACTTCCCAGAAGTACCTAAGCGTTTAGGTGTGATCGGTGCTGGTGTAATCGGTTTAGAGCTTGGTTCAGTATGGCGTCGTCTTGGTGCTGAAGTTGTTGTATTTGAAGCAATGGATGCATTCTTACCAATGGCTGATAAAGCTTTGGCAAAAGAATACCAAAAGCTTTTAACTAAGCAAGGTCTTGATATTCGCGTTGGTGCTAAAGTTTCTGGCACTGAAGTTAATGGTCGTGAAGTGACTGTTAAATACACTCAAGGTGGCGAAGAAAAAACTCAAACTTTTGACAAATTAATCGTTTGTGTTGGCCGTAAAGCATATGCAGAAGGTTTATTGGCTGAAGATTCAGGCATTAAATTAACTGAACGTGGTTTAGTTGAAGTAAATGATCACTGTGCAACTTCTGTAGAAGGTGTATACGCGATTGGTGACTTGGTTCGCGGTCCAATGCTTGCTCATAAAGCAATGGAAGAAGGTGTAATGGCTGTTGAGCGTATTCACGGTCACGCAGCTCAAGTGAACTATGACACAATCATTTCTGTTATCTATACACACCCTGAAGCGGCGTGGGTAGGTTTAACTGAAGAGCAAGCTAAAGAAAAAGGTCATGAAGTAAAAACTGGTCAATTCGGTTTTGCTGTAAATGGTCGTGCTTTAGCTGCTGGTGAAGGCGCAGGTTTTGTTAAGTTCGTTGCTGATGCAAAAACTGACCGTTTATTAGGTATGCATGTCATTGGACCTGCAGCATCTGATATCGTTCATCAAGGTATGATCGCTCTTGAATTTGTATCTTCTGTTGAAGATCTTCAGTTGATGACTTTTGGTCACCCAACATTCTCTGAAGTTGTTCATGAAGCTGCACTTGCTGTAGATGGTCGTGCAATTCACGCGATTCAACGTAAGCGTAAATAAAATTAAAGAGCGGTTCTCCGCTCTTTTTCACATTCGATGGTGTGATTAAAAAATCATCAAGTTGATAGACGTAGACAGCAATTTGCATATACAACATGAGAATGTTGCGCAAATTGAAGACAACAAACAAAGTTAAGTAGGTAACTAAATGAACTTACATGAGTATCAAGCTAAAGCGTTATTGAAAGAATATGGTATGCCGGTACAAGAAGGTATCTTGGCAACCAATGCAGACGAAGCAGTTGCTGCATTTGAACAGCTTGGTGGTAAATTCGCTGTAATGAAGGCGCAAGTTCATGCTGGTGGTCGTGGTAAGGCTGGTGGCGTTAAAGTTGCAAAATCTAAAGAAGATGTTATCGAATTTGCAAACAATATCATTGGTACTCGTCTTGTAACGTATCAAACTGATGCAAATGGTCAACCAGTAAACAGCATCATTGTTGCTGAAGACGTATATCCAGTTGAGCGTGAGCTTTACTTGGGCGCGGTTGTAGACCGTTCTAGCCGTCGTATTACTTTCATGGCTTCTACAGAAGGTGGTGTAGAAATCGAGAAAGTTGCTGAAGAAACTCCAGAAAAAATTATCAAAGTTGAAGTTGATCCATTAGTTGGCTTACAACCATTCCAAGCACGTGAAGTTGCGTTTGCTTTAGGTTTGAAAGACAAACAAATCGGTCAATTCGTAAAAATCATGACAGCTGCTTACCAAGCATTTGTTGAAAACGATTTTGCTTTATTTGAAATTAACCCACTTTCAGTTCGTGAAAATGGCGAAATTTTATGTGTAGACGCGAAAGTAGGTATCGACTCTAACGCGCTTTACCGTTTACCTAAAGTTGCTGCTTTACGTGACAAATCTCAAGAGAATGAGCGTGAATTAAAAGCATCTGAATTTGATCTTAACTATGTTGCTTTAGAAGGTAACATTGGTTGTATGGTTAACGGTGCTGGTCTTGCAATGGCAACTATGGACATCATTAAACTTTATGGTGGTCAGCCTGCAAACTTCCTTGACGTTGGTGGCGGTGCAACTAAAGAGCGCGTAATCGAAGCGTTCAAAATCATCCTTGCTGATACATCTGTACAAGGTGTTTTAATCAACATCTTCGGTGGTATCGTACGTTGTGACATGATTGCTGAAGCAATTATTGCAGCGGTTCAAGAAGTAAACGTAACTGTTCCAGTTGTTGTTCGTTTAGAAGGTAACAACGCTGAGTTAGGTGCTAAATTACTTGATGAATCTGGTTTGAAATTAATTTCTGCGAACGGTTTGTCTGATGCCGCAGAAAAAGTTGTAGCTGCAGTTAAAGCGTAAGGGGAGTATCAATCATGAGCGTATTAATTAATAAAGACACTAAAGTATTGGTACAAGGTTTTACTGGTAAAAACGGTACTTTCCACTCTGCACAAGCTTTAGACTACGGTACAAAAGTTGTTGGTGGTGTTACTCCAGGTAAAGGTGGTACAACTCACCTTGACTTACCAGTATTCAACACAATGAAAGAAGCTGTACGTGAAACAAATGCAGATGCATCTGTAATCTATGTACCAGCTCCATTCGTTTTAGACTCAATCGTTGAAGCGGTTGATTCAGGTGTTGGCCTAATCGTTGTGATCACTGAAGGTGTTCCAACAATCGACATGCTTAAAGCAAAACGTTATTTAGAAACTAACGGTAACGGTACTCGTTTAGTTGGTCCTAACTGCCCAGGCGTGATCACTCCAGGTGAATGTAAGATCGGTATTATGCCTGGTCACATCCACCAACCAGGTCGTATTGGTATTATCTCACGTTCAGGTACATTGACTTATGAAGCGGTTGCTCAAACAACTAAGCTTGGTTTAGGTCAGTCTACTTGTATCGGTATTGGTGGTGACCCAATCCCAGGTATGAACCAAATTGAAGCTCTTCAATTGTTCCAAGACGATCCAGATACTGATGCAATCATCATGATCGGTGAAATTGGTGGTACAGCGGAAGAAGAAGCTGCTGAATTCATCAAATCTAACGTGACTAAGCCTGTAGTAGGTTACATCGCTGGTGTAACTGCTCCTAAAGGTAAGCGTATGGGTCACGCTGGTGCGATCATTTCTGGTGGTCAAGGTACTGCTGAAGAGAAATTTGCTGCATTTGAAAAAGCAGGTATGGCTTACACTCGTAGCCCAGCTGAGCTTGGTTCAACTATGTTGCAAGTATTAAAAGAGAAAGGTTTAGCTTAATAGTTTCCTTGAATCTTTAAAAAATACCGCATCTGAAAAATGATGCGGTATTTTTTTGCATCATTTAAAAGTAGCATAAAATGAAATAAGAAATAATAAGGCGAAAAAAAGACAAAAAAATACGCAATGATTGGGGTGATCATTGCGTAGAACAACGAATCTGTTAAAAACAGTTTCGGCTTAAGGAGAAATGTCGTGAGGTTCATATCAACCTACTTAAGCTATATTAGTTAAGGTTTAATATTTCTTCATTAAGGTTCGCGTTAATTAGTGTTACTTCACGTTAAAAGGGTAAGTGCATGTGAATCATTATAAATATATTAACAATGTAATATTTTAAACTATTGAATCTTAATGTAATTATAAAAAAAAGCCCCGTAGGGCTTTTTACTTATATGTTTACTCTAGAGTTAAAACTTAAATAAGCCTAAGCCATCTTTAACTTCATCTAAAGTTTGTTGAGTAATGATTCTGCATTTGTCAGTACCTTGACGTAAAACATCCATAATGTAATCAGGATCTTTAGCAAGTTCTTCGCGACGTTCACGAATAGGTGTAATTAATTCTTTTAACACACCTTCAAGACGTTTTTTAACAGTACCATCACCAAGACCACCGCGGCGGTAGTGAGCTTTTAATTCTTCAACTTCTTCTTTATTTGGATCAAATGCATCTAAATAAGTAAATACAATGTTTCCTTCAACTTGACCTGGATCTTCAATACGAAGGTGATTTGGGTCTGTGTACATTGCATTTACAGCTTTTTTAATGTCTTTGTCAGAAGCATTTAAAACAATAGTATTGCCTAATGATTTAGACATTTTTGCTTTACCATCAAAACCTGGTAAACGAGCCATATTAGAAAGTAAGGCTTTACATTCAGGTAAAAGGTCTTGACCAATTTGGCGATTCACACGACGGACCACTTCATTGGTTTGTTCAATCATTGGAATCTGATCTTCACCCACTGGTACTACAGTTGCTTTAAAAGCCGTAATATCAGCAGCCTGTGCAACAGGGTAGCAAAGGAAACCAGCAGGAATGTCACGCTCAAAACCACGCATTTGAATTTCAGATTTGATGGTTGGGTTACGTTCTAAACGAGCTACAGTTACAAAGTTAAGATATAACATTGTAAGCTCATTCAATGCTGGTAAACATGACTGTACGCAAATCGTGGTCTTAGTTGGATCAATACCAACTGCTAAATAATCTAGAGCAACTTCCAAAATATTGCGACGTACTTTATCTGGGTTATCTGCATTGTCAGTTAGGGCTTGTGCATCTGCTAATAAGAGATGTTGATGATGGCTATCCTGTAAACCTACACGTGAACGCAAAGAACCGACAAAATGCCCAAGATGAAGTTGTCCGGTTGGGCGGTCGCCTGTCAAAATAATTGGACGCTGATCAACATTACTCATTATTTATTCCACTATCGTATTGGCTTAATCAGGGATAGTAAGCCCTGTAATATAAAGATTGGCATTATTGTACGGGAAATAAAATTTTTTCGTCAGCGATTGGATAAACTTTCTTAAAATAATATTGTGAATTTATTCAGTAAAATTACAGAAATTAGAATATTTCATCTTACAATAGCCAGATAAATACAAACTTGGATAAGAAATGGCAAGTGGCTTACTTTTATTACTAGATGATATTGCAACAATTTTAGATGATGTCGCTTTAATGAGCAAAATGGCAGCAAAGAAAACTGCTGGTGTTTTAGGAGATGATTTGGCTTTAAATGCACAACAGGTAACAGGTGTGCGCGCTGATCGTGAACTGCCTATTGTGTGGAAAGTCGCTAAAGGTTCATTGGTTAATAAGCTTATTTTAGTACCTTTGGCTTTATTAATTAGTGTGATTGCTCCTTGGTTGATTAACCCGCTATTGATGCTAGGTGGCTTATTTTTATGTTATGAAGGTGTTGAAAAGGTTCTTCATACCATCATGCATAAAAAAGCTTCGACCTCTGAAGAAGCAGAAAAAGAGTTTAATAATGAAGAGTTAGATTTAGAAGCCTTTGAAAAAGAGAAAGTAAAAGGAGCTATTCGAACTGACTTTATTTTATCTGCTGAAATTGTTGTTATTTCTTTAGGTACGGTTGCTACTGCTGCTTTAATGACAAAAATAAGTGTCCTGAGCATTATTGCTGTTGTGATGACGCTAGGTGTTTATGGCTTGGTTGGTGTGATTGTTAAAATTGATGATTTAGGATTATATTTAACAAAACAAGCTGCTTCTTTCAAACAAACATTAGGACGTGGGTTACTTGCTTTTGCTCCTCTTTTAATGAAGTTACTTTCTATTGTTGGAACTATTGCAATGTTTTTAGTAGGTGGAGGGATTATTAACCATACGATTCCTTTACTTCATCATATTACTGAAGATACGGTCGATCATTTAGAAACTATACCTGCGGTCGGAAATATTATTGGTGCTTTAACACCAACATTGATGAACTTTGTGATAGGAATGATTGCTGGTGCAGTTGTATTACTTATCGTAAGTTTAATACAAAAAATTTGGCCTAAAAAAGCATCGAACTCTTGATGCCATTCTAAAATAAGAGGGAAATTATGCGTTGGAGAGATCGTAGAGTCAGTACCAATGTTGAGGACCGTCGAGGTGGGGGCGGTCTTAAAGCAGGTGGTATTAGTATTATTGGTTTGGTCGTAGCATTTGTTGCATGGAAATTTTTTGGCGTTGATCCACAAATGGCCTATCAGGCAACGCAGCAGGTTACTGCTTCACAACAATCAAATGAAACTGCACCGCAAACTTTGACACCTGAGCAAAAAGAAGCTTCAGATTTTGTTGGAACAGTATTAGCTGATACAGAAGATACCTGGACACCTATATTTAAACAGTTAGGTAAAACTTATACGCCACCAAAGTTGGTTTTATTTAGTGGAATGACTCGTTCAGGTTGTGGCACTGCTCAATCTGCTATGGGGCCCTTTTATTGTCCGGCTGACCAGAAAGTTTATATTGATACTGAATTTTTTAAAGATATGCGTGAGCAAATGGGTATCTCGGGTGAGCAAAATAAATCAGAGCTCTCTCGCCAAGATCAGGCAGGTGATTTTGCACAAGCCTATGTTGTTGCGCATGAAGTGGGCCATCATGTTCAAACCTTGCTTGGTATTTCTTCGCAAGTGCAACAAGCACGTTCGCAAGTCAGTCAGAAAGAAGGTAATCAGTTATCTGTTCGTCAAGAGTTACAAGCTGACTGTTTAGCAGGTATATGGGCAAATCATAATCAACAGCGTACTCAGTTTTTAGAGGCAGGCGATGTTGAAGAAGCAATGGATGCTGCTCAAAAAATTGGTGATGACTATTTACAAAAACGTGCAACAGGTCAAGTTGTGCCTGATAGTTTTACCCATGGCACCAGTGAGCAAAGGATGCATTGGTTTCAAGTGGGCTTAAAGTCAGGTGATATTAATCAATGCGATACTTTTAATAACGCTATTTGAACTACAAAGATGAGTTTGCCATAGGTTTAGGTGAACTCATTTTTTATAATCTCTCTGATTCATAATTAATGTTAAGAAATTTAACTGATTGCTATAGTACTTAGCGTAATTCGTTAAACTTATATTCTAACTTTTAACTGCTTGGGCACACATGTAGTGCCCATTTTTTCGCTCTGTTCAGTTTAGCTGTCTAGGTTTTTATTTGGTCATTGACCCAGAAGAAGGGTGTTCATGGGTAATTTTTTCTTATTACAAGCATTTACGGTTGTATTTGCCTTATCAATTGCAACCACAATATTCAATAAGCGTATTTTAGGCTTTCCTCAAGCGATTGGCGTACCTCTTGTTTCTGCAATTTTTGTCTTCATTTTGCAATGGGGCGCCAGTCTCTTAAATGGTAATCAGTTCATTAGCATTAATATTCATAATATTGAAAATGCAGTTCGAAATATTGATTTCTATGACTTTTTAATTAATGGTGTTATTTGTTTTATTCTGACATCTTCAGCACTTAAATTTAAAATTTCAGATTTAAGAAGTTATTGGAAACAAATTAGTATTTTAGCAACGATTGCACTCGTTATCTGTGCAGTATTGTTTGGTGGTTTACTTTATGGTTTCCAATTGTTGATTGGCCATCATGTACCAATATTGGTTCTTCTCTTATTAGGTGCTGCCTTGGGTGCAACAGACCCCATTGGTATTAAGGGCGTTTTAAGTTCGATTCGGGCACCTCATCATCTTATTGTGAAATTAGAAGGCGAGTCTTTATTTAATGATGCAATGTGTATTGCATTATTTATGACACTACTTAATGTTTTACAAGGTGAACATTTTTCATTAGTTGCAACGTTGGAAGCTTTACTTTATGAAATTGTGGTTGCCATTGGTATTGGATGGGCATTTGGTATAGGAACATTACGTCTATTACGTGGTAAGCACGAAATGGAATCCTTAATTTTAACGACGGCATTGCTGGCCAGTGGCGCATATCTGGTGGCTTTATTCGCCCATGCATCTGCACCAATCGCTTGTGTGATTGGGGGGTTAATTGTTGGTAATAAATGGAAAGAAATTCGTGAAGAACGTGAGATTAGAGAAGTTAACCATTTTTGGCATACTGTAGAAGGAATTATCAATTCATTCTTATTTACTTTAATTGGTCTTGAATTATTTATTCTAGATTTAAACTTTAGCCTGATTTTGGGTGGAATTGTTGCTTTCCTTATTCTGCATATTTCGCGTTTTGCGGCAAACTTTATGTCTTTTGCCTTCTTCCCAACAATGCGAAAGACCAAAAGTTACAATGGTAGTTTAACCATTTTATCTTGGGGAGGGGTTAGGGGTGGCATTTCACTTGCTTTAATTTTAGCAGTTGCAAATATTCCCGCGCTTAGCCCTTATAGTAGTATTCTCATTGGATACACCTTTATTAGTGTATTGTTATCTGGTGTAGTGTGTGGTCTGGGCTTACCAGCGGTAATGAATGCCTTTTATTACAATCCAAATGAAGAAAAGGAAGGGCTTAAAGGTTTTTACCAAAAACTATGTCATAAAATGAACCGCCGTGGTTTTCAATATGTAGTTGGAGAAGATACCTTGGGAAGAGAAACAATTACAATCTTTAATCCAGATGTTATTGTTGATCAAAAAACTGAAGATGGTATTGCAACTATGCATGATCCAAATAAGTTACAAGAAGTAAAACGCTTTGAAAGCCCTGATAATTTTTAGAAAAACTTAAAAGTATATTTAATTAGATTTAAAAAGTATGGCTTTAGTGTAATAGTAAAATATTCACTAGGGCCATTTTTTTTCTATATGTATCATTAATAATATATTTTATTTCATTGAGATATTAAAAGTTATTAAATAAAGATTCGAATTAAGATAATTTTCAATAATTAAAAGCTAAATTTGTTTTATATATAAAACATTTAATTTATGTTTATTTAAAATTATAAGAATAAGAACGAGAATTTTATTTATATAAAATTTGTATTAATTACTTTTTTTTCTTTGAGGACTTTAGTATTTGTTTTTTTTATTTTAAAGTGGTTAATGTAAAAATGATCACATTACTTAATGTTTTTAAGTTGTAGGTCAAAAACTCAAAAGCATTAAGTAAAAAAATATACATAAAATTATTCAAATCAATAATATAAAAGGAATATAGATATGCCTGAAATACAAATTATTGCCAAGGAAAGTCATGATACCTTGTCAACAATAAAAGGGACTTCAGCCAAACTCTCAGAAGCTTCGGTTGTAGTGGTAAAGGTAGCTGCTAGTGATGTATTAGTAGTGAATAGGGAGGGTACCAATGCAGTAATTCGTCTTAAAAATGGCGAAACTATTGTTATTGAAGGTTTCTTTAGTGGTACAGCTGAACCTGCGGACAATAGTCTTGTTTTTCAAGACCAAAATGGACAATTAATTTGGGCAAAATTTAAAGATGCTGAAAATGATGCAGATGCTGATAGTGATGCAGATGCAGATGCTGATAGTGATGTGGCACCGCAAGCACTTTTAGGTGAAGATTTACCAGCAGCATTGCCAGCAGAAGCTCCACAAGGATTAGTATCTGATGTTATTTATCAGCCTATTTCTTCAATTCAACCATTACTTTATCACGATGCTGGCTTGAACCCATGGTTGTTAGCAGCGATACCTTTGGTTGCTGGTGGTATTATTGCTGCTGCATCAAATAGTAGCAATGACTCTTCAACACCTTCAGATACTACGCCTCCAAACACAAATGGTGTTACTTTCTCAGTTGATCCTATTACTTCTGATAATGTTATTAATGGAACAGAGGCTGCTGGTAATATTACAATTACAGGCAGCTTAAAGAATATCCCAGCAGATGCAGTAAATACAGTCGTTACAGTAGTTGTTAACGGGGTAACATATACTGCAATTATCGATAAAGTAGCAGGTACATGGAGTGCAGTTGTACCAGGCAGTGGATTAATTGCAGATAGCGACAAAACGATTGATGCAAAAGTTACATTTACTGATGCAGCGGGTAATAGTAGCAATATCAATGAGTCAAAATCTTATACAGTAGATACTACAGCACCAGATGCACCAGTGATTGATCCGATCAATGCAAGTAATCCTGTCACAGGTACGGCAGAACCTGGTTCAACAGTGAAGGTGACTTTCCCGGATGGCAGTACAGCAACAGTTGTTGCAGGCCCTGATGGGAAATGGACAGTACCAAATCCAGGTGATCTCAAAGATGGTGATAAAATTACAGCAGTGGCAACTGACCCTGCAGGCAACCCATCAAATCCTTCAACTGGTACTGTAGATGCAGTTGCACCAACAGTAACTGTAACGACAGCATTGACTAATGACAGTACACCTGCATTAACAGGTACAGTAAACGATCCAACTGCGAAAGTTGTGGTGAATGTCGATGGTGTGAACTATCCAGCGACGAACAATGGTAATGGTACCTGGACGCTTGCAGACAATACGCTTCCTACATTGACAGATGGTCCACATACGGTCACTGTGACTGCAACCGATCCTGCAGGTAATGTGGGAACAACAAATGCAGTCGTGACAGTAGATACCACAGCACCAAATGCACCAGTGATTGATCCGATCAATGCAAGCAATCCTGTCACAGGTACGGCTGAACCAGGTTCAACAGTGAAGGT
>NZ_LFZQ01000010.1:0-2820 GCF_001990725.1 Acinetobacter genomosp. 33YU
ACAAAATAATTTACAGGCTCTCGATTACACTTACTACCGCGATACTCGTATTGACTTAGCTTTATCTGATAGCTCTTCCCAATTAAACCGTTTACGTGTCGAAGAAGATGCTAACCATACATTGACGAACAGTTTTACCTTTCAGTATGGGGTCTTAGATAACTTAACTTTATCAGCAACTGTTCCTTTCGTTGCAAAGTCTGAAATTATTAAAGATAAAACAACAGCTGGTTTAGGGGATATTTCTCTTGGTGCACGTTGGGAACCCTTTCCGTTAAAGCAGGGTCGTTTACCACTTGTCCTTTTTGGTAGTGTATCTACCAAAACAGGTGATAGCCCTTATGAAATTGGTATAGATGAACTTTCAACAGGTAAAGGTTATTACTCAG
This sequence comes from Acinetobacter genomosp. 33YU, assembly GCF_001990725.1. NCBI lineage: Bacteria > Pseudomonadati > Pseudomonadota > Gammaproteobacteria > Moraxellales > Moraxellaceae > Acinetobacter > Acinetobacter genomosp. 33YU. The sequence continues at coordinate 390 of NZ_LFZQ01000010.1, forward strand.
TTGGCGTAGGTGCAAGTACCCGTAAATATATCGATCCAGTTGTTCTGTTTGCTTCAGCATCGGCTAACTATGGTTTTAAAGAAAGCGGTCTTAACCAAGCACGTGGTTCACGTAATTTAACTTCTTTTGATCCAGGCATTAGTGGTGGGTTCTCGTTTGGTTTTGCCTATTCATTTAACTATGACGTGTCTTTAACAATGTCATATCAGCAAAGTTTTAACATGAATGCTGAATTCCAGTTTGACAATGGAGACTCTTATAAATCACCAGATCAAAGTAGCGGAATGTTATCTTTTGCTCTAGGTGTTCGTGTTTCACCAGATACGATTGTTAACGGTACTGTTGGTATTGGTTTAACTGAAGATGCGCCAGATATTTCGCTTGGTCTGTCTTTCCCGTTAGATATTTTAGGTTTTAATAAAAAACAAAAATAAGGAGATATGCAGGTGAAATATCCTAAATTATGTCCTCTAACGGCGGCAATTGTTATCTCCGGTTTTTCTAGCTTTGCCAATGCTCAATTAGGACAAAACTTAGCTGTTGATATTCGTTCACTGGCGATGGGGAATGCTGTAACTGCAGATCCTCCTGGTATTAGTGCGGTTCATTTTAACCCTGCGGCCTTAGCAAAAATTGATGGGCTACAAACCGATGTACAGGGGATTTTGGCTAACTTTGATATCCAGCGTGAATTTTCAGCTCCTCCTGGCTATAACATTTTTGGTTATTCAGATGACCCTCTTGTTTGTAATGATGGTCCGGAAGTTTCCGCCAATATTTGTACAGATTTCAAAGGGACCGTACATGGTGATGTGGAATACGCAAGCCTATATGTGCCGATTCTAAAAAAAATGGTTGATCTCGGGCCAGGGTATCCTTTAGTTGCCCCTACAGCCGGAATTGCCTATAAGCCACCTGGTTCAAAAGTTACTTATGCAACAGCAGTATATGCACCATTGGTCGCTGGGTTTGGGGCAGAGAATGGTAACCCTGGCAACTATATGGGTCAGCAAGTTGCAGTAGAGCGAATCACTTATTTATCACCATCTTTTGGTTATCAAGTAAATGACCATTTATCACTTGGTGCTTCTGTGGGGATGTCTTACAACGCAATCGCACTGAAAACTGATCTACGTTTTCCCAATGAGATGATTGGTGTATTGCGTATGGTTGATGAAGTGGTATGTGCGCCTTTTAAAAATAATAGTGACATGATTACGGACTTACTATTATTTGGTATGTGTAATGCCCAAGAAGGCATGAATCCATTTAATAAAATGGGCGCATTACAAGTTTCTTTAGAACAATCATTAAGTCCAAGCTATAACTTAGGTTTACTCTGGGAACCAACTGATGACTTTGGCTTTGGTATGGTTTATCAAAGTTCTGCCAAAATGCGCTTAAAAGGCAAGTACATGATTGATAATGCCAGAGCACCGCAAGAACTTATCAAGGGGCTTAACTCATCTGCTACAGGACAAATTTTAGCTGCAATTCTTGGTTTACCTAGCAATATCCCGAATATTGAGTCTGGTTTAGTTGCCATGGATCTTGAATATCCGGCACATTTCCAAGCGGGGATTAAGTATAAAATATTACCTGATTTGCAAGTAAACTTTGACGTTGGATGGACGGATTATTCGGCTTGGGATAAATTTAAATTCGAATTTGATCGCCAAATTTCGTTATTAAAAGTAGCTAAGCTTTTATCTAATGACGTTACCGATAATTCATTGGCACTACCATTGAAATTTACTTCGCCGTGGAGCTGGGGAATTGGTCTTGAATACTCAGCAACCGATCGTTTGAAATTGCGAGCTGGTTATGAGCCTCGAGCTAGTTCGATACCTGATGATAAACGTAATACTATGGTTCCAATCAATAATGCGCAATTATTCGGTCTTGGTTTAGGTTATCGTTTCGATGCAGATACAGATCTAGATCTTTCAGTAGGTTTTTTACGTAGTCGTGACAATATTCCTGCCTGTTCGAGTACATTATCCAACAAGTGTGGTGTCGATAATATTTTATTAAATCCTTATTCAGGTTTAGATGTTAAAACGAATACTAAAGTTACAGTACTTGGTTTGAGCTATAGAACAAAATGGTAAAACAATATAAATCGATGTTTCGACCTACATTTGCTATCTCGACTTTATGTATTGCGGTAGCTAGTATTTCTGTATCGTATGCAGATGGTTTCTATACAATCATTGGTCCTGATGGTCGTCCAATGATTGTACCCAGTAAAAAAGTCGGACAGAAGCAATCAAATATTAGAGTGGAAGCACCGAAACAAGTTGTACAGCCGCGAGTAGATGCTAAACCTGTTCAAGAAGCACCTAAAGAAAATATTCAAAATTCAAAAGTGCTTCAAAAGTTTGAACCACACGTTAATAAAAAATTAAATACTGCACCGACTGCACCGACT